>CBESNZ010000050.1:0-12934 GCA_965531045.1 uncultured Acidimicrobiales bacterium | reverse complement strand
ATCGCACCATCGTTGTAGTAGATGCATGCCGCCAAGCGAAGTCCGGTTGGCCGTGGGTAAGGACATCGCCGTATCTGCCGATAGGAGTCGATGGCCCGCGATCCTGTGACGCGCACGTGGCGATCGCTGCGCGCTCCAACGCTGCTCGCCATTGCGGTCTTGTCCGTGTCGACCGCACTCGCGGCGACGTCGTCGATGCCGTCGACCTCGAATACCGGAAACTCGTTCAGCACCGAGTCGGGCTGCACCCAGGGCGTGGTCGCCATGGAGCCGGTTGCCGACGCAACGATCAAGGCCGGCGAGCCCAACGCCAACTTTGGAGCCGCCGGGACCCTCGAAGTTGCTGCAATCGTTGCCGGTCCCAACCGCAGTTTGGTGCGGTTCGACTTGCCCACCATCGAACCGGGATGTCTTCTGCTCTCCGCGCAGCTTGCGCTGACGGTGAACTCGGGTGATCCCCTTCGACCAATCGGCGCCTACCAACTGTCGGAGGCTTGGGACGAGAACGCCGTCACCTGGGGTACCCGTCCGGCGGTGACGCCGACGGTCGCCGGGGGCGTCAGCGCCGCCGGAACGACCACCATCGATGTGCTTGTTCTCGTCGTGGCTCAGTATGTCGCAGGCGGTCACCATGGCATGGAGATCCTCGACAGTCAGGAAGCTGCCGCCGCCACCAACCCCGGCTCGAACAGTTTCTTCAGCCGTGAGACGGTCGGGTCGGCGCCGGTTCTCACGCTCACGTTCGTAAATCTGTAGGTCGACCGGGGCCCGATGGCATGAAACGCCGGACTCATTTCGATCGGACACGTGCCGATTCCTGAACCAATGACATCGACGGCCCATATTCGGCGGCAGACCCGCCCGTCGGCCCTTCCGGCTGGCGCGCCGGCATTGCGCCCGGCCGTCTTGGCGCCCACCGGCAGCGCCACCATCCGACGGGTGAACATCCCGATGATCAGGAACTGGGGTTCGCCGCTGGACTACGGCCGGCTCGTCGTCGGGTTGCTCGCCAACTTCGCCCTCGCCTGCGCTGCCGGCCTGGCGGCAATGTCGCTCCTCGCCGGCGTGCTGGGCTACGCCCCGATCGCGGTCACCACCGGGTCCATGGAGCCGACGATCCGGCCCGGTGACGTCGTCATCATCGATGACGACAGCCCGGTCGATGACCTCTTCGGGCCGACCGTGATCGAGTTCAGCGTGGCCGATGCCGAGCTCACCCGCTTGCACCGAATCGTCGAGGCGTTACCCGAGGGGTACCGCACCAAGGGCGACGCCAACCAGACATCCGACGCCGCCCTCGTGCCCCGTGAAGATGTTCGTGGCATAGCTATCGCGCTGCTGCCGTATGTTGCGCTACCCAGACTGTGGATTCAGCGGGGGCAATGGTGGCGGCTGGTCGCCGCGGCGATGGTGCTTGTGTTGCTCGCCCTCGCGGCCAGGACCTCGTGGCTGGACGGTCGTTCCCGATGATCGACCCGGAGGTCACGCAGTTCGCCCGTCGCAGGCTCATCGAGACATCCATCGGCGGCGCTCGAACTTCCCAATTGATCGTCGCCATCGTTTTGTGGATAGGGGGTCGGGGTGGCTGGGCTGCCGATGGGCGTTCGCTCGTCGACCTGCTGGGTCTGATCGCACTCGTCCTCGCCGCGAACCTCGTGGGGTTTCTCGGTTTCGAGCGACGTTGGTCGCCGACGATTCACGGCGCGGTCGGGCAAGCGCTCGACATCGTGGCTGCGGTGTTTTTCATTCAGGTGTTCGAGTCCGGCGTCGGCGACATCGTCTGGATCGCGGCGATGGTTCCGCTGATCTCGGGCGGGCTCCGGTTCGGCCCTGCGGGCACGCTGGTGAGCTGGGCCGCGATGAGTGTGACGTACATGACGGTGCTCGTGACCAGCTTGATGATCGATCCGACCGAATCGATGGATCTGGGCGCAGCATTGTGGAGCCTGTGTTTCGTCCTGGCGATCTCGGTCCCGGTTGGCGCAGTCGTGTACTGGCTGACCCAACAGTGGGAACGACAGGCGATAGCGACAATGAAGATCGAACGGCAGGCCGCCGGCATCACGACGGTGACGCGATTCGCCGCGACGTCGACCATGGCCCGTCTTCCCGCAATTCTCCAGACCGCGGCGGGCGTCGCCGTCGACCTCGGCTTCGCCGCGGCCACCGTCACCGCGTCCCGCTTGGGACGTGAGACCGTGCTGGCGGCTTCGGGGCAGGTCGACCTGGCTCGCGCCGGCGCCGACGACATCGTGCCGAATCCAACCGAGGTGGTTGCGACCGGCTGGGGTGACCAGGACAGCGAGGGCACCGGACCGACGGCCGAATGGTTCAGCTCGTCGGTTGCGCTCGACGACCGCGGTCGGTTCCGGCTCCACGGGTGGTCGACGAACGCCCCCGAAGATGCCCAACTCGAGACACTTCACCTTCTGGCCGTGCAGGCCAGGGCCGCAATCGAGCGTGATGAGGCGGTGCAAAGTCTCCGGCGTCAGGCGGCGCGCGACCCGCTGACCGGGCTCGCGAATCGGCGGATCTTCGAGCGCTCCATGCGCCGTCTCTCGCTGTCTCCCGAAGCGGTTTCGCTGCTGTACATCGACCTCGATCGGTTCAAGGCGATCAACGACACCCATGGCCATCTGGCCGGTGATGAACTCTTGCGGATCGTCGCCCGTCGCATCGCAAATCGGGTTCCCGCCGCGTCGTTGCCAGCGCGCATCGGCGGCGATGAGTTCGCCGTCGTGCTCCCCGGCGTGGACGACCCTCGGGTTGCACTCCGAGTGGGGCAGGACATCGTCGAAGCGATGAAGGAACCAATCGCGATACGGGCAGTCCAAACGCAGGTCTCGGTCAGCGTCGGAGTCGCTGTGTCGGTCGGGAGTGGACCGGCCCAGATACTGATCAGGGCGGCCGATGGGGCTCTCGCTCGGGCGAAGTCCGAAGGGCGAGGCCGGTGCTGCTTGGCGCACGCGCGGCACGGCCGGTCGATCTCCTCAAGTGCCCCAGATCCCCAGTCGATGAGTGAAACATGACCAACGAAACGAATGCTCCAGACGACGGGGCTAGCGTTCTCGTCACTTCCATGCGAGTCCTTGCCATCGCCGCGGCGATGTTGATGTTGACGATGCTCGTAGTGACGCGATCGCAAGCTGCGTTCACCGCCTCTACCTCGAACACCGCAAACTCATTCTCGATCGCCGAGTTCCTACTCACCGACGATGACAGTGCGGTCGCCTTGTTCACGGCCACCGGCCTGTCACTCGGCCAGACCGTCGAGAACTGCATCACGGTCACCCACACGGGAGCCGCCGGAACCAACGTGAACTTCTATGGCGAGAACATCAGCCCGGGGCTGCTCTCTGCCGGACTCGACGTGAAGATCGAAGTCGGTCTGCCGACCAGCGGCGGTACGTTCGACGACTGCAGCGGCTTCGACCCCGGCGTGTTGCCGCCGGTGTATCAAGGAAAGCTCAACGCCCTGCCGACTGCAGCCGCCCCGCAGTTCCACTTCATTTCGGCCGCTCCGAGCCCGACCTCTCGAGTCATCCGCTTCACCGTGACCGTGCCCAACGACGAGTTGCTCCTCAACCAGTCAGCCAGCGCTGACTTCGTCTGGACCGCTACGTCGGTCTAGTTCATCCAGAGAACGACAGTAGGCCCGGGGCCGGATCGACGAGTTCGATTCGGCCCCGTCCGCGTTCGGCCTCCGGCACCCGGGGTGTAGTAGAAGAAGGCCATGATCGGTCAACCCCGCCCAGCCATCGATGCGATGCCTTCCTACAAGCCGGGGAAGGATGCGTCGCAGGCCGAGGCCGAACACGGCATCACGAACGCCATCAAACTCGCCTCGAACGAGACGCCTTGGCCGCCGGTCGATTCGGTGCTGGCCGCCGTGGCCGATGCCGCCGCCGGGTGTAACCGGTACGCCGATCATCGGGCGACGGCACTGCGGGCCAAGATCGCCACGTGGGTAGGTGTCGACCCGAGCAACGTGACCGTGGGCTGCGGTTCGGTCGGGCTGTTGCAGCAACTGGCGCTGACGTACGTCGATCCGGGCGACCAAGTGGTGTACCCGTGGCGATCCTTCGAGGTGTACCCGGTGTATTCGCAGCTCGTAAACGCCGAGTCGGTCACCCCGGCGTTGCGCGACCACACCGCCGATGTCGAGGCCATCGCCGCTGCGGTCGGCCCGAGAACCAAGCTCATACTGCTCGCAAACCCCAACAATCCGACCGGCACCGCCGTGCCGGTTTCCGACATCGGGTCATTGCTCGACTCGGTCCCGACCGACGTGATCGTCGTCGTGGACGAGGCGTACCGAGAGTTCATGGATCCTGCTCTTGGCGACCCGGTTTCGCTCCTTGCCACGCATCAGAATCTCGTTGTCCTCCGGACTTTCTCCAAAGCGCAAGGGCTTGCGGGATTTCGAGTCGGTTACGCGCTCGGCCATCCGGACGTCATCGCATCGATCGACAAGACGTTGTTTCCGTTCGCGGTGAACGCTGTTGCGCAGGCGGCTGCGGTCGCCGCCATCGACGCGGCCGGCGAGATCGCAGGCCGCGTCGCCCTCATCGTCGCCGAGCGGGTGCGGGTCGTCGCCGAACTTCGGTCTCTCGGGTTCGTCGTGCCCGATCCGCAGGCAAACTTCGTGTATCTACCGCTGGCCGGACGCACCGAAGCGGTGTACGTCGTGCTCGAAAAGCTCGGGGTGGTGACTCGGCCGTTTGCGGGCGAGGGACTTCGAATCACCATCGGCACCGTCGAGCAGAACGATCGTTTCCTCCGGGCGATTGCGCCGCTAGCGCCGTAAGGGTCTCGGTCTCGAGCCGATGCTGCCTTGGCCGGTAATGACGCCCGCCAACGCCAACAACACGACCGCCATGGCGAGGATCTGCAGCGGGCCGAGCGACTCGTCGAGAAATATCCATGCCGTCGCGGCGGACACGACCGGCACGAGCAACGTAAACGTGGAGCTGAGCCACAGCGGGATCTGCTGAATCGACCAATTCATCGCCGTGTGTCCCAAAACCCCCGAGCCGACGGCCATCGCCAGCAGCCACACGAGATTGTCGTTGGTCGGCCAGGCGAGGCTCTGGCCAAAGGCCAAGGCCAATGGGACGTTGATGAGCCCAGCCCAGATGGACGCACCGAGCGTATATTCGGTCGGTGAGATGATGCCCGCGGTGCGTTTGGAGAACACGAAGTACGCGGCCCACGCGAACAACGCCCCGACTGCGAGTGCGTCGCCCTCGATGCTCCACTCCGGGGCGTCTGCCGCACCGAACATCACGACGCCGACGCCCACGATGGCAACGCCGGCCAGCGCCATGTCGCTGCGTTTGATCTGCTCGCCGAAGACCTTGAAGGAGACCGCAGCCACGACGATTGGTTGCAGCGCGCCGATGACGGTGGCGTTCGCGACCGTGGTCAGTTTGATGGCCGAAAAGAACAGCGCGATGTCGAGGCCGAGCGCGATGCCGCCAGGCATCGAGGATCGCATCACGCGCAGCGTCGGGCGCGATCCGCGGACGGAGACGACCGTCCCCACGATGGCCGCATAGATCATGAAGCGGTACACACCGACGGCCAGGCCACCCATGTCGACGTGTTTGGCAACGACGCTCGAGACGCCCCACGTCGACACCGCAAGCAGGGCTGCGGCCATGCCCAACGAACTGTTGGCGTCGACCCTCGCGGCGGTGTCCTCGGTGGGCGTTGCGGTCACCGAGGGAGCCTACGCCGCCTTCTCGGCCCCGCTACGCAGGTGTTCCGAGAGTGGGCTCGAAGCGCCAGGTCTGCCCGGCGGCTTCGATATGGCCGACCGGCGCAATGGGGAAGTGGGTGCCGGCTATGACGGCGTCCGATCCGGCGAACTCGGTGAAGAACTCGCGGCGGGTCCGCCGGGCGAGGTCGGGATTCAGATCGCCGATCTCGGCAAGATCGGGTGACGCGAGCTGAAACGGATGGTGCAGGAGATCGCCGGTGATGATCAGAGGTTCGGCTGTGGTGTTGATCTGCATCGCAACGTGGCCTGGTGTGTGTCCCGGGGTCGACAGCAGTTGCAGGCCGTCGCCGAGATCGGCATTGGCGTCGACTTGCCAACTGAGTCCGGCGTCGACGATCGGCTTGATCGAGTCCGCAAAAGGATCGTGGCCCTGGCGTCGCTCGTCGGTGGAGGCCCAGTCGAGCTCGTCGCCGACGTAGACGTGGCGAGCGTTCGGAAAGCTGGGCACCCACTCGCCCTCGATGAGTTGTGTATCCCAGCCGATGTGATCCTCGTGGAGATGGGTGTGGACGACCAGATCGACCGCGGCAGGATCGAAACCTGCGGCGACGAAACGGTCCATCCAAGGGAATTGCTGTTGGCTCCAGAACGGCAGCGTGCGTGTCTTGTGGTTGCCGACGCAGGGGTCGACCAGAATCACTTTGTCGGCGTGGTCGATGACGAACGACTGCACCCGGAAGGCGATGGTCGCATCACGAGCCGCACCGTCGACCAGCCACTGGCCGGCCGCTGCAATATCTGCCGCGGTCCCGTCGGCGTAGAAGAGTTCGAGTGGTATGCCCAACGTCTCGGCCTCGACGATGGTGGTCAACGTCGTGTCGCCCACCGCCCAACGTTCCGTTTTCTCAGCCATGCGGTGAACCCTACGGGTCGACGAGCTGCTAGGACAGCGAATATGGACCTCACCGCTGCACTCACCTGGGCTACCGACCGCAAGAACGCCGTGCTCATCACGTTGCGCAAGGACGGCCGGGCACAGTCGTCTGACGTCAGCTACCTGGTTGACGACGGTGCGTTCATCATCTCCGTGACCGGCGACCGTGCCAAGACGGCCAACATGCGTCGCGACAATCGAGTCGTCGTCCACCTGACCGAGCCGGCGAGTTGGAGCTACCTCTCCTTCGACTCGACGGTCGAATTGTCACCGATGGCCGCGGCCACCGATGACGAGACGGCCGATCGGCTCGTTGCGTACTACGAGGCGGTGGCCGGCGAGCCCCACCCGGACTGGGCCGAGTACCGGCAGGCAATGGTCGATGAAGGACGGCTCCTTCTACGGGTCACGCCAACCGGGGTGGTCGGACAGATCCACTAGCAGCCACTACCGGTCGGTTGATGCATCGATGATGAGTCGGCTGCCGCGGTCGTAGGTCACGTAGTTCCAGGCCCAATTGACCAACACATTTGCGCGATTGCGAAACCCGATCAACATCACGAGGTGCAGGACCAGCCAGGCCACCCAGCCCAGTGGCCCCGAGAGGGTCCGGCCATTTGGGAATTCGGCGACCGCTGCGTGTCTGCCGATCGTGGCCATGGAACCCTTGTCGCGGTAGCGGAACGGCTCCGGCGGTTGGCCTTGAAGCTCGGCGGCGATGGCGGCGGCGGCGTGTTGGCCGCCCTGAATTGCTCCGGGGGCAACCTGGGGGACGACCGACTCGCCGTCGGGCGACGCCGCCATGTCGCCGATGACAAACACCTGTGGATGGTCGGGGAGTCGGAGGTGCTCGTCGACCACGACGCGCCCGCCCCGGTTGGTGTCGAGACCCAAGAGCTCGCCGAGCGGATGAGCCCGGACCCCGGCAGCCCAGATCATGGTGGACGTTGCGACCGTGGAACCATCGGACAGTTCGACGCGGTCGGGGAGAACCGCGGCCACCTGCGTGGCGAGCCGCACTTCGACGCCGTTCTTCTCGAGCTGCCGGCGGGCTTCGTCCCCGAGGCGCGGGGCGAAGGTGCCCAGAAGTCGATCCTGTCCCTCGACGAGGACGATCCGAGCTCGATCGAGATCGAGGGCAGGAAAGTCGCGTCGAAGGACCTTGTCGAACAATTCGGCAAAGCCGCCGGCCATCTCGACGCCGGTCGGGCCTCCTCCGGCGACCACGATGGTCATCGCCGCGGCTCGATCATCGAGGTCGACCGAACGATCGGCCCGTTCGAAGTTGCGCAGCACGTGTCCGCGGATGGCGATGGCGTCTCCGGCGCTCTTCAGGCCGAACGCGTGCTCTGCGACCCCGGGAACCCCGAAGTCGGCGCTGACGGCGCCGAGGGCAAGAATGAGATGGTCGTAGGGGAGGGGCGGGCCCTCCACGGTCGACACCTGCCGCGTGATGAAATCGATGCCGTCGACCGTGGCTTGCTGGGCCCGGGCATTGCGTTGGCGATGAAACACACCGCGGGTGGCGTAGCAAATGTCGTCGGGACCGAGGCCTGCGGTTGCGACTTGGTACAGCAATGGTTGGAAGGTGTGGTGATTGCGTTGATCGACCACCGTGATGTCGACGGCGAGGTTTGACATCGCCTTCGCCGCGGCCAGTCCGCCAAAGCCCGCTCCAACGATGACGACCTGTGGTCGGCGAGACATGCGATCTCCTTGGCCGGCGCCTCTCCGGGCGCACCGAATAGATTGTGAAACCGTTCACAATCGTAGTTGAGAACGGTAGTTGGTGCCTCCGGCGTTCGCATCCGAGAATTGCCCGGTGCTAGGACAAGACCATGCCGTTGCCATCGAGCCGTGATCGAGAAGCTGTATGCCGAGGGCTCGTCGAGTGGTTGAGTGCAACCGTCGGCGAGCCGGTCGCCATCGACAAGCTCGACGTACCCGAGGGGGCGGGGTTCTCGTCGGAGACCTATCTCTTCGATGCCACCTGGGGAGGTCAGACCCACGGCTTGGTCACCCGAATGGGCCCGGACTCGGCCGACTACCCGGTGTTCCCGACCTACGACCTGTCGTTGCAGGTCAATGCGATGACATGGGTGGCAAAGCACAGCGACGTGCCCGTGCCCAACGTGCGCTGGCACGAAACCGACGAGACGGTGCTGGGCGGAGAGTTCTATGTGATGGACCGACTCGACGCGATCAGCGCGCCCGACAACCCGCCGTATGTGTTCGGTGGTTGGGTGTGCGACGCATCCGTCGACGACCGCCGGGCGATGCAGCGGACGATCGCGGGACACATGGCCAGCCTGCATGCGTTGCCGCTCGACGATGAGGCGCTCGGGTTTCTCGATCGACCGCAGTTCGGAGCGACACCGCTCGACCAGCAGCTCGCCTACCAGCGCTGGTACTACGAATGGGCCCGGGAGGGTCGGGACTATCCCGTCATCGAGCGAGCCTTCGACTGGCTCCAGGCGAACCGGCCGGGCGCCGATCCCGTTGGACTGTCCTGGGGTGACAGTCGCATCGGCAATGTGTTGTGGAATCCCGGTTCGCCGGGGGAAGCGGTGGCGATTGTCGATTGGGAGATGGCCTGCCTCGGCGCTCCCGCAACCGATGTCATGTGGCAGCTCGTATTGCACCAGTTCTTCCTCGACATGGCCCAGCTGATGGGGCTGCCCAACCCGTTCCCCGACCTGTTCGTGGCGAGAGAGTTCATCGCCGACTACGAGGCTGTTTCGGGACAGACCCTCGAGAATCCGGGCTGGTACTTCGTCTTCGGACAGCTGCGATACGCAATCGTGTCGATCCGAACGGGGTGGCGCATGGTGGCCAGTGGCGACCGCGAGGCTCCGGTCGACCCCGAGAGCATCCTGATGAACGGCCAGGCGCTGGGTCATTCGGTTGCCACCGAGGGTCGGTCGGCGTTCGAACGCTGACGCTCGAACGTGCCGAACTTGCCGCCTGGCGGGCCTTTGCCGGAAGATGGGAAGGCCCTCCGGGGTGGTCGACACGTTTCGTGACCCTCGGTACGGTCGGGCCCAGCATCGAACAATTCTCTTTTGAAGGGGTGGCTCTGTGAGCGACTTTCCCTCCCGCGCCAAGGTCGTCGTGATCGGCGCCGGCATCGTCGGCAACTGTCTGGTCGGCCACCTGGCCCGCCTTGGTTGGACCGACATGGTCCTGCTCGACAAGGGACCGCTCCCGAACCCCGGCGGCTCGACGGGCCATGCGTCGAACTTCATCTTCCCGGTCGACCACAACAAGGAGATGGCGTTGCTCGGCGTGCAGAGCGCCAATCAGTACCGCGACCTCAACCTTTCCGTGGATTCTGGCGGCATCGAGGTGGCCCGCACCCAGGAGCGAATGGACGAGCTCCAACGCCGTATGACCTCGGCCACCGCCTGGGGCGTCGAGGCGGCATTGCTGACGCCGGCGCAGGTCAAGGAACTGGTGCCCTTCATCAATGAGGACGTCATTCTCGGCGGGTTCCACTGCCCGTCGGTATCGGTGGTCGATTCGCTCGAAACCGGGACGCAGATGCGCAAGGAAGCGATCGAAACCGCCGGACTTCAGGTGTTCGCCAACACCGAAGTACTCGACCTCGAGACCGTCGATGGGCCGGGCGAGGGCAACCGGACCATCAAGGCGGTCGTGACCGACAAGGGCACGATCGAGGCCGAATATGTGGTGATCGCCTGTGGCGTCTGGGCCAACCGCATCGCCAACATGGCCGGCGCATACGTCCCGCTCGTGCCTGCGGTGCACCAGATGGCCGATGTCGGGCCGATGGACATTCTCGCCGAGACCAACAACGAAATCGGCTACCCGATCGTTCGCGATATGGACACCTTCTGTTACGAGCGCCAGTCCGCCGGCTCGATGGAGGTCGGCTCGTACGGCCACCGGGCAATCCTGCATCACCCCGACGAGATCCCGTCGAACGACGAGGCCGCGCTTTCTCCCACCGAGATGCCCTTCACCCCCGACGACTTCGATGACCAGATGGAAACAGCCATCGAGCTGATGGACATGCTCGGCGACGCCGAGATCAAGTACGCCATCAACGGCCTGCTGTCGCTCACCCCCGACACCATGCCGTGCCTCGGCGAGATCCCCGAGGTCCGAAACCTGTGGTCTGCCGCTGCGGTCTGGGTAAAGGAAGGCCCGGGAATGGCCCAGGTCGTCGCCGAGTGGATGACCCACGGCTATCCCCGCGTCATCGACGCCCACGGCGCCGACATCGCCCGCTTCTACGACGAAGAAAAGTCCGACGAACACATCTGGGCTCGCGCCGACGAACACTTCAACAAGACCTACGGCATCGTGCACCCCGCAGAGCAGTGGGAGCACCAGCGCAATCTCACGGTGAGCCCCTACTTCTCGCGCCAACAGGCGCTGGGCGCCGAGTTCTTCCAAGCCCGCACCTGGGAACGGCCGCAGTGGTACAACTCCAACGCCGATCTGGTCGAGCGCTACGGACTATCCGAACGTGAGGTCGAATGGGACAACCGTTGGTGGAGCCCGATCACCATGGGCGAGCACCTGAACCTGCGTGAGAATGCCGGCATGGTCGACCTCAGTGCCTTCCAGGTGTACGAGCTCGAAGGTCCCGGCGCAGTTGCGTACGCCGAGTACTTGGCCGTCAACAAGGTCGACAAGCCCGTCGGCTCGAGTACCTACACGCCGTGGCTCACCCCGGACGGTGGCTTCCACTCCGACCTCACGATGATGCGGGTGGCGGACGACAAGATCCGCATCGTCACCGGTGTCTTCGACGGCGGACGCGACTCCTTCTGGGTGAAGCGGCACATGCCCACCGACGGCTCGGTCACCTTCACCGACATCACGATGTCCACCACCACCTTGGGTGTGTGGGGTCCGAACGCTCCGGCAATCGTGGGCAAACTCACCGACGCCGACCTCAGCCAGGATGGATCCCCGTACGGGTCTCTTCGCGAGGTCGATATCGCGGGCATCCCTTGCACGCTGTTTCGTATCTCGTATGTGGGAGATACCGGCTGGGAGATCTACACCGCATGGGACAACGGTCCGGCACTCTGGGACGCGCTGCTCGAAGCGGGCTCCGAGTACGGCCTTCGACCCACGGGCGGCGGCGTGTACGGCACGTCGGGTCGCCTCGAAAAGGGCTACCGGCTCATGGGTGCGGAACTGGAGAGCGAGTACAACCCGGTCGAGGCAGGTCTGGCTCGGCCGAAGGTGAAGGCCGCCGATTTCATCGGCAAAGCGGCGTACCTGCTGGCACGCGAATCCGAGCCCGAGGTCAAGATGTGCACGCTGACAGTCGAAGATCACACCGACTCCCAGGGCCGAAATCGCTACATGATGGGCGGCAACGAGCCAATCCTCGACCTCGAGGGCGGGCGGCTCACCGACTCCCACGGCCGCGTGTCGCGGGTCTGTACCGCTGGCCCGGGGCCATCGGTTGGCAAGTACCTGTTGCTCGCGTATCTCCCGACCGAGCAGGCCGTTGTCGGCACCGATCTGCAGGTCATGTACATGAATGAACTCTTCCCGGTGAAGGTGGCCGCTGTCGAAGGCTCGGTCTTCGACCCCGACGACACCCGCCTCAAGGGCTGACAGGACAACGCATGCGTGTGCTCACTTGTGTGAAACGGGTTCCGGCTCCGGGGTCTCGCATCAACATCACCGCGGATGGTCAAGCCGTCGATTCCGCCAGTCTTGGCTTCACGACGAGCCCGCACGAGGAGTGCGCGGTCGAGGAGGCGGTGCAGATCATCGAGCGCGAAGGTGGAGAGGTGATCGTGTTGACCCTGGGTCCGGTCGAAGCGGAAGAGCAGCTGCGCTACGCGGCCAGCGTCGGCGCAACCGGCGCCGTGCTCGTGCCCACCGATGGATCGCCCTGGGATCCCCAGCGCACCGCTGCGGCACTCACCGAAGCGATCGTTGGTCTCGAGGCCGCCGGCGGCGTCTTCGATCTGATTCTGTTCGGAAACGAATCTGCCGACAGCGGGGGCTTTCAAGTGGGCGTGCGGGTCGCCGCTGCGCTCGACCGACCGATCGTCAACGGCATCAAGGGCATCGACACGACGCCCGATGGCCCGACGGTGACCGCCCGCCGCGAGGTCGATGCCGGCTTCGAGGTGTACGAGTTGCCGACGCCGGCGGTGCTCGGGGTCAAGGAGGGGCTCAATCTGCCCCGTTATCCCACGATGAAGGGGCGGTTGGCCTCGAAGAAGATCGCCGTGAGCACGGTGACGGTCGACGCCGCCGGGGGTGGTCAGGCCTTGGCGCGG
>CBESNZ010000049.1:0-12975 GCA_965531045.1 uncultured Acidimicrobiales bacterium | reverse complement strand
CTGCGCGCCACGGTGTATACCGGCGAGGGTCTCGCCGCCGCAGCCGCAGCGGCCCAAGCGAGCAAATCCACCATTGTCGTCCACGTGAAGGTCGATACCGGTATGCATCGCGTCGGTTGTGCGCCCGACGAGGTTGTGGCGTTTGCGGTCGCATTGAATGACAAGCCCGGCCTCGAGTTCGAGGGCGTCTGGTCGCACTGTGCCGTTGCCGACGAGCCGGACAACCCGTTCACCGACACCCAAATCGCCGTGTTTGATCGGGTGCTCGCCGAGCTCGAAGCGCAAGGACTGCGTCCGCCGATGCAGCACCTTGCCAACTCTGCGCTCACGCTGTCGCGTCCCGATCAGCATCGCGACCTCGTCCGCTGCGGCATCGAGGTGTACGGCGTTCCGCCCAGCGATGCTCTCGACGTGGCGCTCGAACTTCGGCCTGCAATCACGCTTCGGTCGGAGGTGTCCTTTCTGAAGACCGTCGCCGCGGGAGAGTCGCTCAGTTACGGTCTGCAGTGGACCGCCCCCGAAGATCGTCGTATTGCGACCATTCCGATTGGGTACGCCGATGGCGTCCGCCGATCGCTGCACCGGCACGGTGGCGAGGTACTCATCCGCGGAGTTCGACGCCCCATTGTGGGGGCGATCACGATGGATCAGCTGATGGTCGACTGCGGCTCCGACGACAGCGTCCTCGTCGGTGACGAGGTGATCTTGATCGGATCACAGGGCGATGACGAGATCACCGTCAACGAGGTCGCGGCCAAGCTCGACACCATCGGGTACGAGGTCGTGTGCGACATCGGGCGCCGCGTCCGTCGCCAATACCGGTAGCGCCTGCCATGACCTTCACCGTTGGGCATTTCACCGATCCCGTGGCCAAAACCGGTTGCACGGTTGTGGTCCTGCCACCAGAAACGGTGGCCTCAGGCGAGGTGCGCGGCGGCGCACCCGCCAGCCGCGAGTTCGCACTCCTCGACCCGAACCGCACCGTGCAATACGTCGACGCCATCGTGATGAGTGGCGGCTCGGCCTTCGGCCTGGCCACGAGTGACGGCGTCATGCAGGCGTTGCTGGCCGCCGGCCGCGGGTACGAGACGTCGACCGGGTTGGTGCCGATCGTGGTTGGCATGGGTATCTACGATCTCGCCGTCGGCGATGGTTCGGTTCGTCCGACTGCGGCCGACGGTCGAACCGCGTTCGAAGCGGCCACCCGCAACTACGCGATGGGCGCGGTCGGTGCAGGAACCGGTGCGACGATGGGCAACTGGCGAGGCGCCGACCAGTCGACCCCGGGTGGATTTGCCAGCGCCACGGTCCGCTCCGGCGATGTCGAGGTTACGGCCCTGATCACGGTGAACTCGCTCGGCGAAGTCAACGACGGAGCGATCACCCAGTCGATCATCGACGGCTCCATCGTTTGGCCCGACTATCAAAGCAGCCCGTTTGCCGATCCACCGCTCACCAACACCACCATCGGCGCGATCGTGACGAACGCCGTTTGCACCAAGGTCGAGTGCCTGTCATTGGCCCAGGCCGGACACGATGGACTCGCTCGGGCACTGGTCCCCGCCCACACCTCGCTCGATGGCGACGCACTTGTCGCGGCAGCCATGGGGCACGTGCCCGCGAGTCCGGCCAAAGTGCGAATGATGGCGGCCGCTGCGGTCGAGGCCGCGATTCGGTCGCTCGAAGTCCCGCGCGGCGGCTGATCGGGCCAAGTTCCGCACCGTTTCCCCACTTGAGTCCTAACCTGAAAGCCATCGTCAGGCCGTTCGGTCGTTCCCCTTGGTACCGCTCTCATGATTCTTGTCGCCACCAGCTCGCCGGAGCAGACCAAACACATCGCTGCCGCTATTGCCGAGCTCGCTGAGCCGGGTGACCTCCTCGTGTTGGTTGGCGACCTTGGCGCCGGCAAGACGGCGTTCGCCCAAGGGTTTGGCGCGGCTCTCGGCGTGGCCGAGCCGATCACCAGTCCGACCTTCGCGCTGGCGCGGCAGTATGAAGGTCGGCTGCTCCTGCACCATCTCGACGTGTATCGGCTCGAAAAGCTCGAAGAAGTGCTCGACCTCGACATCCCGGGTCTGCTCGACGGCGACACCGTCACGCTCATCGAGTGGGGTGACGCCATCGCACCCACACTCCCCAACGCCTACCTCGAAGTCCACTTCACGTTCGGTGAGGGCGACGACGATCGATTCATCGAGCTGCGACCGTGTGGTGTGTCGTGGTCGAGTCGCGAAACCGCCCTGTCTCGGTCGCTCGGAGTCACCTGATGCTGATCCTCGGTATTGAGTCGTCCACCGCACAGGTGGGTTGTGCCATCGGCGGGCACGAGGGGGTGATGGCGTCGGCGCACTCGGCCCGTGGGAAGCGACACGCGGAGAATCTCACGCCTCAGATCGACTTCGTTCGCCGGCAGGCGCGGATCGAGATCAAGGAAATCAGTGTCGTCGCTGTCGATATCGGCCCCGGCCTCTACACCGGCCTCCGGGTTGGCATCGCCACCGCGATGGCGATGGCCCATGCCCTCGGGGTTCCGATGGTGGGTGTCGTCAGCCTCGACCTGCTCGCGTTTCCGGTGCGGTTCACAAATCGACTCATCGTCGCTGCGCTCGACGCGCGACGCGGCGAAGTGTTCCACGCCTTTTACCGGCAGGTACCGGGCGGCATTCAACGGGTGACCGAGTACGGCGTGTCGAGTCCGGAGGATCTCGCCGAAGAGATCTATCTGGCAAACGAAGAATGTCTGCTCGTTGGCGATGGAGCCCTGCGCTATCGGGAGGCCTTCGCCGGATTGCAGAAGTTCGAGATGGTCGAGCAGGGTATGTCGTATCCGAACGCCGCCTCGCTCGTGCAGTTGGCCCACGCTCGCGCCTTGCGGGAAGAGTTCGTGTCGATCCAAGAACTCCGGCCCATGTACCTGCGGGTACCGGACGCCGAGATCAACTGGACGAGTCGGGACGATGCGCCTTGAGCAAGCTGTTCGTGGCCCCCATGGAGCTCGCCGATCTGCACGAGGTCCGATCTCTCGATGCCCGGGTGTACCGGTCCACCTGGTCGCTGGCGATGTGGCGGACTGAGGTCGAGCGGATGCCGGCCGGTCGGGTCTACCTCACCGCGACGAAGGACGGTCATCACGTCGGCCACGCTGGGCTGATGGCCCAGGTCGACGAAGGGCATGTGGTGACGGTGGCGGTCGACCCAGAGGCGCAGTCCGGCGGCATCGGGACCGCACTGATGTTGGCGTTGGCATACGAGGCGATCGGATGTCACCTGCGGGCGATGACCCTCGAAGTACGGGCCTCGAACACGGCAGCCCAAGCGCTCTACACCAAGTTCGGCTTCGCGCCCGCCGGCGTGCGGCCGGCCTACTACGGCGATGACGGCGAAGACGCCGTCGTCATGTGGGCGAACGACATCACCGAAACCGACTACCTCTCCCGTCTACGTGCCATCGATGAACGCATCGGATCGAGCGTCGACTACAACCACTCCCTCGAATCAGCGAGCGCGGCTCTATGACCTTTCCGAACATCTCAGACGTGACCGCAAACACCACGATCCTCGGCATCGAAACGAGCTGTGACGAAACCGCCGCGTCGGTGGTGCAGGGGGGCCAAACCGTCCTGTCGTCCGTCGTGAGCAGCCAGGTCGACATCCATGCTCGCTTCGGCGGCGTCGTGCCAGAGATCGCCAGTCGAGCCCACGTCGAATTGATTACCCCTGTCGTGGCCCAAGCGATCGTCGAGGCCGGTATCGAACACGGTGACGTCGACGCGGTGGCAGCCACCGTCGGTCCGGGCTTGGTTGGCTCATTGCTCGTCGGGGTCTCGACCGCCAAGGCTTTGGCGCTGGTATGGGACGTGCCGTTCGTGGCCGTGAACCACCTCGAAGCGCACCTGTACGCGTCCTTCCTCGAGGAGCCCGATCTCGAAATGCCGCTGGTCATCCTGCTCGTCTCCGGCGGGCACACGATGCTGGTGCACATGACCGATTATGGCGAATACTCCGTGCTCGGCCAGACCGTCGATGACGCTGCGGGCGAGGCGTTCGACAAGGTCGCTCGCTATCTCGGCCTCGGCTATCCCGGGGGCCCGGCGATCGATTTGCTCTCCATGGAAGGCGATCCCCACGCAATCGAATTCCCGCGCGCAATGCGTAATGACGGCCTCGACTTCTCTTTCAGCGGGCTGAAAACGTCCGTGGTCAACTTCGTTCGCAAGAACCCTGAGGTCAGCACGGCGGACGTCGCCGCGTCGTTCCAAGAAGCGGTAGCCGATGTGCTCATCACCAAGGCTCGCCGGGCGGCAGAGCAGGTTGGCGCAGTCGGTTTGTGCATCGGCGGTGGGGTTGCGGCCAACTCGTTGTTGCGTGAACGTTTGCTCGACGCCTGTATGGAAGATGGGCTGCGCGGCTTCTTGCCGAGCCGACCCATGTGCACCGACAACGCGGCGATGGTGGCGAGTGCTGGTTGGTACCGCCTGCAACAAGACGGACCAGCGCCTCTCGATATCGGAGCCAGTCCGAACCTGCGCCTCTAACGGTCGTTCCTCGGCGCTGGGCGCCTCGTCACTTACGGAGTATTTTGCTGCGCAAAATACGTCCCCGACCGGTCTGCCGGTGGTCCCTCGGCTTGGTTGCTTCGGTTGGCCGGCTAGCGCGCGGTCTCCGATACTGCGCGCCTCGCTTACGGAGCGCGTCATCTCCGATACCGCGCGTTGATCTGTTGTCTGCCCTGCGGGCCGAAGGCCTTGGTTGCCCGGGCCGGTGTGGCGTCAGCCGGCTCGGCGCCTTGGCGTGCAGCATCTGCGCCCGAGGAGGAACGACGAAGCGTCGAGTGCGTTAGGAGGAGAGCGCCATGGCGAGGTGCATGGCGACGCCGGTGGGCATGGCGTCTTCGTTGAGCCGCATGCGGTTGGAATGGCAGGGGGCAGCTTCGAAGAAATTTTCGATGTCGGCGGGGCAGACGCCGAGGAAGGCCATGGCGCCGGGCACATCGTGCAGCACGTAGCTGAAATCCTCCGCCCCCATGACCGGCGTGGGCAGTTCGATGTAGTGGTCGGCGCCAAGGGTTTTGGCGGCGCGCTGGGCGACGAGCTCGACCTGGTCGGCGTGATTCACGGTGACGGGATAACCCACGCGAAGGTCGACCGAGCAGGTGCACCCGTGGGCTGCGGACACGCCGGTCGCCACCCGATGGATACCCTCGTGCATCTCGGCCCGGGACTGCTCGCTGACCGCGCGGATCGTGCCGCCGATGGTCGCTGTCTCCGGGATCACGTTGTGGGTCGTGCCGGCGTGCATCTGCGAGACCGTGACCACGCCAGGGTTGAACGCTTCGACATTGCGGGTGACCATCGTCTGAAGGTCGCCGACGATCGAGGCGGCAGCCGGCAGGGGATCGGTACAGAAGTGCGGCGTGGATGCGTGTCCGCCCTTGCCGGTCACGGTGATGTCGAACTCATCCGCGCTTGCCATGAGCGCCCCGGACTTTGTGGCGATGAACCCGGCGGGGATGTTGGGGGTGATGTGGATCGCAAAGGCTCGATCGACGCCATCGAGCACGCCTTCATCGATCATGTACTTGGCGCCGGCGTGGCCCTCCTCGCCGGGCTGGAACATCAACCGGATGTTGGTGGACAACTCGCTGCGGTTCTCGCTGAGCAAGCGGGCAGCCCCTGCGAGCATCGCGACGTGCGCGTCGTGCCCGCACGCGTGGGCCCGACCCTCTTCGACCGAGCGAAACGCAACCTCGGTGTCCTCGGTCATCGGGAGCGCATCGGTGTCGGCCCGCAAGAGAACGGTCGGTGCGTCGGGATCTACGATGAGATCGGCGACGACCGAGGTGAGCCCTTCGCCGGTGCGCACGGCGTAGCCGAGGCCCGTGAGGCTCTCCAGGATGACCCCTTGGGTGCGTGGATTTTGGAGTCCAAGCTCGGGGTGGGCGTGAATGTCACGGCGGATTGCCACGACGTCCGGTGTCACGCCTGCGGCGGCATCGAGAAGGTCAGGGGTCATGGTGCTCATTCTGACTTCGCCGCGAGGCCGCGTCGAATGTCGACCTAATTGATCATGCCGAATGCGGCTGGCATGGCTCGAGAGATCTCCGTGGTCAGCTCCCAGGAGGTCGAGGTGTCGAGCTCCACCGAATAGCCGAGCGAGAGTTCGCAGACGCTGTCAACGTCTTCGACCGTGAACACGGCCGGCGGAAAGCTGGCGAGCGCAGGAACGTGTTTTTCCCAGTCGTCCAAGTGGCCAGCTTCTTTCGCCTCGACCATCGCCGTGTGCCAAGCGACGTAGTCGTGCGCCAGCTCGTAGTGCTGCGGGAAGACCCGCCCGGGTGTCGGCAGCATCGCGTGCTGAACCGTGAGGGCGGTCTGGAGGGCAGTGTCGTCGGGCATACCGAGCTCATCGACGACGAACGTGCGGAGCTCGGCGATGAACAATCCCCAACTGATCGGCGGCGCGAGGAGGTCGGGAACGGCCAAGAGGGCGAGAGAGATCGTCGGAAAACGTTCGCGATCGCTGGTTGCGAGGTCGTTGAGCTTCGTGAGCAGGTCTACCTCGCGCATGCCGAGCTGGTGACGGACGAGCCGGGAGATCTGGCGCAACATGCCGTGGTTCTCGGCGAGGAAGAACGTGCGGCGCAGCCGGTTCATCGCGAGGTAGTCCTCGCGGGTGAACGTTGCGGTGGCCACGACGAAGGCGTGTTCGCGGTCTGCCGCCGCGTCGGTGGGTCCGGGTTCGCGGATGAGTTCGATTCCGTGGAGAGCTCGGTACTCGGGATCGTTCATCGGGCTGTTGACGAGCATCTCGGTGCCGAAGATCTTGCCGGTGACCTCACGGTTGATGCACTGCTGCACATCGTTGGTGAACGACACAAGACTCTGGCCCGGAAGGCCCATCATGAGGTCGACGAACAGCGGGAGGCCCGCTCGCCGGAACGACGTCGCCAGATCCTCGTACTTCTCGAGTTTGATGTTCGACCGGTGGATGGCCTCGAGCGTGGCCTCGTCCATGGCTTGCAGCGACAGCAGCCCCTCGGTGTGGATGCCCGCTCCGGTGATGATCTCGATGATCTGCTTGAGGTGCTTGACGGTGTTCTTGGCGAAGTTGGTGGCGAATCGCTTGGGGTAGCCATACTCGGCGTGAAGATCGGCGACCTTCTGGGCGATTTCGACGTCGCGTTTCAAGATGCCGAAGTTCGCATCGGCAAACGAGAAGAACGGAATCTTGGCTTTGGCACACCATTCGAGTTCGGCCATGATGCGGTCGAGTTCGAATTGGCGAATACGCGAGTTGGTGGCGGCGCCCCAATCGCAATACGTGCAGCTGTACGGGCAGCCTCTATTGGTCTCGAAGATGGCGAAGCCCATCGCCCCGGCCTCGGCGAACGTGTCGAAGACCCCTTCGAGGTAGGGGCTGCCAATGGCGTCCATGTCGGCAATACGGTCGCGTTCGCCGCAGTGCACGATGCGATCGCCGTCGCGATAGGAGATTCCGTCGACATCCTTGAGTCGACT
Source organism: uncultured Acidimicrobiales bacterium (assembly GCA_965531045.1). Lineage (GTDB taxonomy): Bacteria > Actinomycetota > Acidimicrobiia > Acidimicrobiales > SHLQ01 > CBESNZ01. The sequence goes on along the minus strand of CBESNZ010000049.1, from coordinate 5,458 downwards.
GAAGTCGGGCGCATGGTCGCCAACCGCACCCTCGAGTGCCGTCATCAGCTCGATGAAGGTTGCCTCGCCCTCGCCTTTGACGACGATGTCGATGTGTTGATGCTTCCGAAGGTAGTTGTCGACATCGCGCCGACCACGGGGAGCATCGGGTCCACCGTGGATGGTGACCGAATTCGGGGAGCGCTCTTTCGCGTGCGCGCTGAGTTCGACGTTGCTGTTGTGGCTCCAGATGTAGTTGGAGAAAAGATAGATCGATGGCTCGGTCGCGGCTGCCGCGACGTCGTCTTCGTTCTGAATCCAGCGGGGAAACAGATCGAAGTGCTCGTTGAGGCGACCGCCATCGACCGTCTTCGCGTATGCGATGAGCATGCCTAGCGCCAGCGGTGACGTGTGGCCGGAGCGCTCGACCGGAAGGACCCGCGTGCGATGAACCCCGGTTTGCGCTTCGCGCTCGAGCTCCTCCGCCTCATGGTCGGCGATGGCTTTGGCCAACACGTTGCGATGGCGGAAGAACGCGCTGATGCCGGCACGGAGCTCGCGCTCCTGGCGGCCGTGGCTGCCGATGTGGGCGGGGTTGTCCGGTTCGTAGGTGCACAACACTCCCGCGTCACGCAGACGGCCCACGACGTCGGCGGCGCGGTCGGGCCCGAAGGGCAAACTCGGATTGGCGACGGCGAACTCGGTGAGCGCCTCTTGCACCGAGCGTTGGCGACCGAAGGTCGCGGCGAAGAGCAACTCGATCGGGTCGAGCTGGGCGACGACGTCTCCGTCGTGATTGCGGATCGAGTAGCCGTGCTCGTCGAGTCCGACCAACGTCGGCGTGGTGAGGATCTGCGCAGCGGTGTCCTCAGGGGTGGCGACCAGTACGGGCTTCGACGCGATGCGTTGTGCCGGGGTCGCTGTCGCCGGCGGGTCTGCCTCGACGAGTACTCCTTTGTCGGCCAACGTCTGCAGTTCGGCGACCACCGCAGCGGCGTCGGTTCCGATTGCCTGCGCGGCCTCGGTTGCGGCCTGTTCGATGGTCGTCGCCCGGTTGGCGACGTGGGCAAGGGCCGTGAGCACTGCCGCTGTCGCCTGGTTGGAGCCGCGTGTGTCGGATGCCCATGGATTTCGTTGCGCCAGGTCGAGGACGACGGGACCATCCACGAGTAGTGCTACGGCGAACGCGCGAGAAGGCCGCACTCCGAGGCTGTTTGCTGTGGCGACAGATGTCATGCAGTGCGCTCTCGGTTGATGATTCTTTCAAGGGTACTCGTGGTATTCCATCTGCAAAAGGTGAATCCCATGCGGTGGGTGCCTTTTCCCCACTTGTCGGAAAACCAACCGTGGCCCGGTCAGCGCGCCTCGGGCTTCTTGGCTCTGCTCGGAGCGACCCGTGGCGGCTCGTTGGGTTGCTTCGGGTACACCGGTGGCCAGGGCGCGTCCATGAGGCCGGCTTCCATGTCGGCTGCCGACATCTCGAGGAGTGGCTCGATCGACTGGGGTAGGGCGGTCATGGCAAGCCAGGGATCGCCCATCGCTTCGAGTCGGCCGGGGATGACATCGAGCGTGAGTTCGTCGGGGCGCACGCCGGGCACCTCCTCCCACGGAATTGGCGTGGAGACTTGCGCTCCCACCCGTGGTCGGACCGCCCAGGTGCCGAAGACGGTCTTGTGTGGGGCGTTCTGGTTGAAGTCGATGAAGATGCGCTCGCCCCGCTCTTCCTTCCACCACGCGTCGGTGATGAGGTCGCCATGACGTCGTGCGAGCTCGCGAGCCAACGCGACTGCGGCCGCTCGGACCTGGTAGCTGTCCCAGCGCGGTTCGAGGTGCACGTACACGTGGAGGCCTTTGCTGCCGCTGGTTTTCACATAGCTCGCGATGCCGAGTTCATCGAACAGGGCTTTCACGGCCAGGCTGGCGTCCTGCACCATGGGAAACGTGGTGCCCGGTGACGGATCGAGGTCGATGCGTAACTCGTCGGTGACGTCAGGCGTGGCCGCTCGATAGGCCCACGGGTGGAAACCGAGCGCCCCGAGGTTGACCGCCCACGCAACGTGGGCCATGTCGGCCAACACCAGCGCGTCGGATGTGGTGCCGTTGGGCGTGCTGACGACCGTGGTCTGAAGCCAATCGGGGGCACCCTTGGGGACCCGTTTTTGATAGAACGACTTTCCGCTGGCGCCGTCGGGGAACCGATGCAGCATCGTCGGTCGACCACCCATCGCCCGCAGCAACGGTTCTTGGACCGCCAGGTAGTACTCGATGAGGTCGAGCTTGGTGTGGCCCTGCTTGGAGAAAAACACCTTGTCGGGACTGGTGATACGCACCGCGCGGCCAGCGACGTCGAGAACGAGGGCATCCGTGGTGGCCATACCCAGAGGGTAGTTGGGAAAGAAGCGTCACTTCGACGTTGTATCGCGCCGGTAGCGGCACTAGCTTTAGCACTCGCATACTGAGAGTGCTAACACGCCACGGAGGCAAATAGTGAATCTGCACCCGCTTGAGGACCGCATTGTTGTGCGGCCTGCCGAGTCCGAAGAAACCACCGCAAGTGGTCTTGTCATTCCCGACACCGCAAAGGAAAAGCCCCAGCAGGGTGAAGTCCTTGCTGTCGGTCCGGGCAAGCGCTCGGAAACGTCAGGAGAAATCATCCCGAACGATGTCAGCGTCGGCGATGTTGTCATCTACAGCAAGTACGGCGGCACCGAGATCACCTCGGCCGGCGAAGACCTTCTCATTCTCAACGCTCGCGACGTGCTCGCGATCGTGAAGTAGAGGTCGCCGATGCCGAAGATTCTCCGATTTGATGACGAGGCCCGCCGCGGTCTCGAGGCGGGCGTGAACAAACTCGCCGACGCCGTCAAGGTCACGCTCGGCCCAAAGGGTCGCAATGTCGTACTCGACAAGAAGTTCGGCGCGCCGACCATCACGAATGACGGCGTATCGATCGCTCGCGAAGTCGAGCTCGACGACCCGTTCGAGAACATGGGTGCGCAGCTCGTCAAAGAGGTCGCCACCAAGACCAACGACGTTGCCGGTGACGGCACGACGACGGCCACCGTGCTCGCTCAGGCGCTCGTCAAGGAAGGCCTCCGCAATGTGGCCGCCGGCGCGAACCCCATGGGTCTCAAGCGCGGCATCGAAGCAGCGGTAGCTGCTGCGGTAGAGTCCATTCAAAATCAAGCCGTTCCGGTCGCCGAATCCAAGGCGCAGATCGCCAGCGTGGCGTCCATCTCGGCCGCTGACGAGTCGATTGGCAAGGTCATTGCCGACGCCATCGACAAGGTCGGCAAGGACGGTGTGGTCACCGTCGAAGAGTCGAACACCTTCGGCATGGACCTCGACTTCGTCGAGGGCATGCAGTTCGACAAGGGCTTCCTTTCGCCCTACTTCGTCTCCGACCCCGAGCGTCAAGAAGCCGTCCTCGAAGATCCGTACATCTTGTTCAACCAGGGCAAGATCACGTCCGTGCAGGAAATGCTGCCGGTACTCGAGAAGGTCATGCAGTCCGGCAAGCCGCTGTTGATCGTCGCCGAGGACATCGAAGGCGAAGCGCTGGCCACCCTCGTGGTCAACAAGATTCGTGGCACCTTCAACTCGGCTGCCGTCAAGGCCCCTGGCTTCGGCGAACGCCGCAAGGCGATGTTGCAGGACATGGCCGTGCTCACCGGTGGTCAGGTCATCGCTGAAGAAATCGGCCTCAAGCTCGACACGGTCACGCTCGACATGCTCGGTTCGGCTCGGAAGGTGGTCATCACCAAGGACGAGACGATCATCATCCAGGGCGCCGGCAAGAAGGCTGACGTCGAAGGTCGTGTCGGTCAGATCCGTAACGAGATCAACAACACCGACTCCGACTGGGATCGCGAGAAGCTCCAAGAGCGTCTTGCCAAGCTTGCCGGCGGCGTCGCTGTCGTGCAGGTTGGCGCAGCGACCGAGGTCGAGCTCAAAGAGAAGAAGCACCGCATCGAAGATGCGCTTTCCGCAACACGTGCGGCTATCGAGGAAGGCGTGGTCGCCGGTGGCGGCACCGCCCTCATCCGAGCGCGCGCCGACGTTGCGAAGGTCATCAAGAAGCTCAAGGGCGACGAAGAGACCGGTGCTCGTTCGGTGTATGCAGCCTTGGCCGCTCCGGCGCAGCTCATCGCTGACAACGCTGGTCACGAGGGTGCAGTCATCGTCCGCGATGTCGAGGCTCTCGAAGGCCCCAACGGCTTCAACGCCCGGACCGGCCAGATGGAAGACCTGATCAAGGGCGGCGTCATCGACCCCGCCAAGGTCACCCGCGCGGCGCTGCAGAACGCAGCATCGATCGCGGCCCTGTTGCTCACCACCGAGTGTCTTGTCGCTGACAAGCCTGAGGACGCCCCGGCAATGCCGATGGGCGGCGGTGACCCCATGGGCGGCATGGGTGGCATGGGCGGCATGATGTAACCCAAGCGCTCTGCGTTTGTGCGATGGCCGGGCCGGCAACGGCTCGGCCATCGTCGTTTTGCGTAGGAGGCTGTCGTTTTGCGTAGGAGGCTGTCGTTTTGCGTAGGAGGCTGGCGCCGGCCGCTGGGTGGGTCGAGATCGTGGGCGCCGGTATCGTTGGGGAGATGGAATTGTCAACGCCTCGCTTCCACAAACTCGCGCCGCGGTGGGCCGAGTTGGCCGACGAGTTCGGGTCCTGAGCACTCGCGGCGGCGATCAGCACATTCCTCGGCCGGCCAACGCCGAGCCGGGTGGGCTTGCGCCCTGGCAGCACCTGGTGGGTGCAGAGCGCGACATCTCGATCGAGGCCTTGGCCGCGGCGCTGGAGCAGCGAGGGCAAGGAACCACCCTCGGTGTGCCGGCCCCCGATCAGCGCGAGTCCGCGGTGTTGGTCCCCATCTACACGGTTGCCGGCGACCCGCATGTCGTGCTCACCCGCCGGCCCTGGCACATGCGGTCGCACCGAGGCGAAGTCAGCTTTCCGGGCGGTGGTGCCGAGCCCGGCGACGAGTCGTTGTGGCATACGGCGCTGCGCGAAGCGTTTGAGGAGGTGGCCCTCGATCCGTCGGGGGTGTCCCGGATCGGCGAGCTCGATCGGTTGCTCACGGTCGGGAGTCGTTCGCTGATCGCACCGCATGTCGGGCTGATCGAGGTCGCCGCAGAGCCGCCGCTTCTGGTTGCCGAGCCGAAAGAGGTCGAGCAGATCTTGCACGTGCCGGTGCGCGAATTGCTGTTGCCCGAGGTGTTTCGCGAGGAGATCTGGTACTTCGACGATCGCGCCCGGACTATGACATTCTTCGAACTCGAGGGCAATACTGTCTGGGGCGCCACCGCTGCGATGCTCCGTCAACTCCTGACCGTGTGGCTCGGTCTCGACAGCGGGATGGAGTACATCTATGACCCCGGATGAGTTTCGCACTGCCGGTCACGACGTGATCGAGTGGATCGCCACTTACATGGAGACCGTCGACCAATACCCGGTGCTGTCCACGGTCGAACCGGG
>CBESNZ010000048.1:0-13098 GCA_965531045.1 uncultured Acidimicrobiales bacterium | reverse complement strand
ATAGTGGAAGGCCGTGCGCTCTTGCGCACGGCTCTCTGCGTTTTGCGCTGCCGGTACCTGGGAGAACGGCGTTATCGGTTGCGATTCTCGGCCACGGCGCTGAACGCGATGACGATGGCCGCAGCCGCGACGCCGAGTACCGTCGGCCACAGCCACTCGTTGCCGGCCGGCCACCCCAGTCCGGTGCCGTCGATCGCTTGGCTTGCGTCGTCGCTGATGATGCCAACGCCATGGGGCCAGGGCCAAAGCACCCGAATCGATCCGATCATGAGCCCGACGAGCACGGCCATCACCGTGTCGTGGTGGTGCTCGAGCAGCCAGGCCAGTACCGAGGAAAAGAGGGCGAGGCCCACGATCGCTCCTAGTCCGAAGACGCCGATCTCGACGAGAGCGCGGTCGTGCACGACGCCGAGCACGGCGGCGTACATGCCCAGCATGAGCAAGATGAACGAGCCCGAGATACCGGGCAGGATCATCGCGCAGATTGCGACGGCGCCTGCGCCGAAGAACGCGAGGAGCGACGGGTCGGCGACGGGACCCGACGAAAATCCCAGCAGGTAGAACAGCGCGACGCCCACCGCGACCATGATGCCGAGGCGAAACGGATCGCGGGTGCCCACCAGCTTCCAGGCCACGAGGATGGACGCGGCGATGAGGCCGAGGAACAAACCGGCCATCTCCTCGGGATAATCGGCCAGTGCCGACTCGATTACCGAAGCCAAGCCGACGAACGCCGTGAGGACGCCGATTCCGAGCGGAACGATGAACAGCCAATCGATCGCGAGGAACCGGTCCTTGAATCCGGCGATGTCGCCGCGGACCAACCGACCCAGAGCCTCGGCTCCCGACCTGATGGTCGCCACGAATTGCTCGTAGATGCCGAGCACCAATGCGACGGTGCCGCCGGATACACCGGGCACGACGTCGGCGGCCCCCATCAAGAATCCTCGACCGAGTTGGGCGGCCACCTTTGTGATCATGACCCGCCACGGTACCTTCGGGTGAATGCACATTGATGCCAATGGCCTCCGCTTGTGGGTCGAAGTTGATGGTCCAGCCGACGGCGAGCCAGTGCTCCTCATTTCTGGAGCGATGGAATCGGCGATCCGGTGGCCATCGCCGTTTCTTTCCGACCTCGTGGCCGCTGGCTACCGAGTCGTCCGGTTCGACAATCGTGGCTGGGGTCGGAGTGAGCAAGCGGCGCCGGGGTACGACCTGATCGACATGGCTGACGATGTGGCCGACATGTTGACCGCCCTCGAGATCACGCAAGTACACGTGCTCGGACAATCGATGGGTGGCATGATTGCACAAGAGTTTGCGTTGAAGTACCCGGACGTCGTGCGCTCGCTCACCTTGCTCAGTACGACGCCCGGAATTGGTGACAGCGGCCTGCCGTTGGCGCATGACGATCTGCTGGCCGAGCTGATTCCGCTTCTCATGCAGCCGATTCCGGTGGCGAATCGTGGTCGAGCGAAGAACATGGTGCAGGCCCGGTCGCTGCGTACCGGTACGCGTTATCCCTTCGATGCCGAGCGCGAGAAGATGCTCGCAACGGTGGAAGTGGAGGATATGTTCATGGACGACTGCCAGCACGGCGAAGCTATCGAGTCGACCCCATCGCGCCTGGATCGACTGTCAGAGATCGTCGCGCCAACCCTCATCGTGCACGGCGGCTTGGATCACGTGTACGTCGCTGATCACGCCGTTGCGTTGGCGGTGGGCATACCGAATTCGATGTTGTGGTTCGTCGACGGTCTCGGCCACGAATTCCCCGAGGCCTTCGTCGCCGAGCTCAGCCCGCGGTTCCTCGATCACCTTCGCCACCACCCCGTGGCGTAGACGCTCGGGCGAGCGGCCAATGGGTGGGGCCAGACTATTTCTGGCCGGTAAGGGCGCGATTCTTGATCTTGGCCTTGATGTAGTCGCGGTTCAAGAACGCGATGAAGTCGAGGCTGATTTCCTTGGGGCATGCTTCATGGCATTCGCCGTGATTGGTGCACGAGCCGAAGAATTGCTCCATGGTGTCGACCATGTTCTCGGTTCGGCTCCAACGTTCGGCTTGACCCTGCGGGATGAGGTTGAGCTGTTGCACCTTGGCTGCGGTGAACAGCTGGGCGGCCGAGTTCGGACATGCTGCGACACACGCGCCACATCCGATACATGCGGCGGCGTCCATCGACATTTCGGCAGCTGCCTGCGGCACCCGGGTGAGGTTGGCGTCGGCTGCTGCACCGGTCGAGACGGATACAAAGCCGCCGGCTTCGATGATGTGATCGAGGGGGCTGCGATCGACGGCGAGATCGCGGATCACCGGAAACGCCTCGGCCCGCCATGGCTCGATGGTGATGCTGTCGCCGTCTTTGAACTTGCGCATGTGCAGCTGGCAGGTTGCCGTGCCCGTCTCGGGACCGTGCGCTCGGCCGTTGATCATGAGGCTGCAGGTACCGCAGATGCCTTCACGGCAGTCGCTCTCGAAGGTAATGGGTAGCTCACCCTTTTCGGTGAGTCCTTCGTTGACGATGTCGAGCATCTCGAGGAACGACGCTTCCTGCGAGATCCCCGGTGCGTCGTAGGTCTCGAAGCGACCGGCGGCGGTCGCGCCGTCCTGACGCCAGACCTTGAGGGTGAGGTTGATGGTATTTGACATGGTTCTCTGCCCTACTTGTAGCTGCGCTGCGTGAGCTTGACGTATTCGAAGTGCAATGGCTCTTTGTGCAAGGTCGGGTTGCCGGCGTCGCCGGTCCATTCCCAGGCTGCGGCGTGTGAGTACTCGTCGTCGCGGCGAAGTGCTTCGCCCTCCTCGGTCTGACTCTCGACCCGGAAGTGGCCGCCGCAGGACTCTTCGCGCGCCAAGGCATCGTGGGCTATCAACTGGGCGAGTTCGAAGAAGTCGGCCACCTGACCAACCTTCTCGAGGGACTGGTTCAGCGTGTCTGCAGATCCGAGTACGCGCACGTTGGTCCGGAACTCCTGCTCGAGCGCCGCGATTTCGCTGATCGCTTTTTCCAGGCCGTTCTTGTCTCGGGCCATGCCGATGTAGTCCCAGGCCAGCTTGCCGAGCTCGCGGTGGTAGTACTCGACGGATTTGGTGCCGTTGACCGCCAACCAGGCATTGGTGCGGTCGGTGACTTCCTGGATCGCTTCCGTGAATTCGGGGGCGTCGGTGGCGAGCGGGGTCTCGCCGAGCTTGGGAGCCAGATAGTTGCCGATCGTGTACGGCAACACGAAGTAGCCGTCGGCCAGACCTTGCATGAGGGCCGAGGCTCCCAATCGGTTGGCGCCGTGGTCGGAAAAGTTCGCTTCGCCGGTGACGAAGAGGCCGGGCAGGTTCGACATCAGGTTGTAGTCGACCCAGAGCCCGCCCATCGTGTAGTGGATTGCGGGGTAGATGCGCATCGGCACCTCGTAGGGATTCTCACCGGTGATGCGCTCGTACATGTCGAAGAGATTGCCGTAGCGGGACTTTATGGTGTCGAGTCCCTCGCGTCCGATTGCGTCGGCGAAGTCGAGGTATACGCCGTTCTTCAGCGGTCCGACGCCGCGACCCTCGTCGACCACGGTCTTTGCGTTTCTCGAGGCCACGTCGCGCGGCACGAGGTTGCCGAACGAGGGATACTTTCGCTCGAGGTAGTAGTCGCGCTCCGCCTCGGGAATCTGTGCCGCCGGGCGGGTTTCGTCGAGCGACTTCGGCACCCAGATGCGACCGTCGTTGCGCAGCGACTCGGACATCAGTGTGAGCTTTGACTGAAACTCGTCGCTGGCCGGGATGCACGTCGGGTGGATCTGCGTGTAGCAGGGGTTTGCGAACAAGGCGCCCTTGCGATGGGCCCGCCAGATGGCGGTGGCGTTGCACATCATGGCGTTGGTCGACAGGTAGTACACGTTGCCGTACCCACCGGTCGCCAGTACCACTGCGTGGGCCGAGTGGGCCTTGATCTTGCCGGTGATGAGGTCACGGGTCACGATGCCTTGGGCAACGCCATCCTTGACCACCAGTTCCACCATTTCTTGGCGGGTGTGCAGTTTGACCTTGCCCAGGCCGACCTGGCGCATGAGGGCGGAGTACGCACCGAGCAGCAGTTGCTGGCCGGTTTGGCCACGGGCATAGAACGTGCGCGACACCTGGGCGCCACCGAATGACCGATTGTCGAGCAGGCCGGCGTAGTCGCGTGCAAACGGCACACCCTGAGCCGCAGCTTGATCGATGATGTTGACCGAAACCTCGGCCAGGCGGTGCACGTTGGCCTCGCGGCTGCGGTAGTCGCCGCCCTTGACCGTGTCGTAGAACAGGCGGAACACGCTGTCGCCATCGTTCTGGTAGTTCTTGGCGGCGTTGATGCCGCCCTGGGCTGCGATGCTGTGCGCCCGACGGGGGCTGTCGTGGTACGTGAAAGCCTCGACCTCGTACCCGAGCTCGGCCATGCTGGCCGCAGCGGAGGAACCGGCCAAGCCGGTACCCACCACGATGACCTTGAACTTCCGCTTGTTCGCGGGGTTCACCAGCTTCATGTCGAATTTGTGCTGCTCCCACAGGGTGGAGATGTCACCCTCGGGCACGTTGCTATTGAGTTCACCAATCATGTCAGTGACCTTCCTCGGCGAGTTCTTCTTCCAGGCAGACGAGGTCCCCGGCTGCGCAGGTCCGATCGTCCTCATCGATGACGCCGCTGTAGATCAGTATGGGGAACGAGAGGTTCCCGACGAGGATCAAACCGGCAATGCCGGCGGCGAAGAAGCGGCGGGCTTGGTTGTACTTCGGATTGTTGATGCCGAGGCTCTGGAACATCGACCACGCCCCGTGGAAGATGTGAATGGCCAAGGCGGTGTTGGCGACGACGTAGATGATGGCGACGGGCAAGCGGCTGAGGCTTTCGACCAGGTTGTTGCTGGGGTCGCCGTGTGCGAACTCGTCCATCGTCCAACCCCAGGTGAGGTCGGCAAGGTGGAAGGCCAGGTACAGAAGGATGATCGGGCCGGTCCAGCGCATGGTTCGGCTGGCGAAGTCGGCGGCGATGTAGTCACGGCCACCGGCATATTTGCTGTCTGAGGTTCTCGACAACCAGCTGAGGGTGACGGCGCTGTGGATGTGCAGGCCGAACATGGCGATGAGCCCGAGTCGGAGCAGCCAGATGACCGTGCCACGGGGCACGAGACCGCCGCCCAGGGTTCGCAGCGTTTCGGCGTACTCGGCCATCTTGGCCGGGCCTTCGTAGATGTGGAGGTTGCCGATCATGTGCACGAGCACGAAGCCGAGCAACCCGAGGCCGGTGAGGGCCATGACGAACTTCTTGCCGATGGCGCTTTGGTAGATGCTCAGCGGGTAGGGAAGTGGCTTTTGCTTGGGGCGAAGCGGTTCATCAAGAGCGCCTGGTGCCTTGCGAATGGTCTGGGCCATCGGTGTGTGGATCCTCCTGCGAGTGCCGCGACAAAAGCGCTGCGGAACCGTGGTATCGACGGTACCTGCGCGCTTCAGGCAGAGCCTAACCCTGCGGCGTGTACTGCATTGCGACCGGGGCGGCTGCAGCCACGCGTGCGGTAGAGACGCCGGGGCGGCTGCAGCCACGCGTCGTGTATCGGCAGTCAGCGGGCTTGGCTTCTACCCGGTGCGGTAAAGACAGCGTTAGTGTCCGACTTCGACGGCGATGCGCTGGAAGTACCGATTCGTCGCGTTGGCCGAGCCACTGGTGAGTTCGAGGTCGAGGGCGACGTTGGCGTCGGCATCGAGGGCGGGCCAGGTGACGGTTCCGACGAGAACCACATCGTCGGCCGGAATGTTGCCGCCCCATCGCCACGTTCGCTTCTCGCCACCGACGATCAGTTCGGCTTTGATCTGGGCATCGGCGACGGCGTCGCGTAGCTCGCTGATGACGTGGACATCGAGAGACAGCGCCTCGCCGACGTGCGCGTGTTCAGGGATCGGGTCGGCGACCACGATCACCGGGCGGCACGCGTCGACCAATGCCCGAAACGCTGGCTTCGGCCGGCGATCGTGCCCCAAGAGCGAGTAGCTGATCGAGGGACGACTATCGGCGAGGAAGTATTGGCAGAACCCACCAACCGGGCGGTACTTGACTCGGCGCAGCAGCTCGATCGTGGTCTTCACCACCCCTGCTTGATAGTCCTGGGTTGCCTGCTGCCAGTCTGCGAAGGACTCGTACAATCCGGGCGGAACCCGAGCCTCGGTGGATACCCGGTCATAGCCGTACTCGACCTGCAGCCGGTGCCAGTCGAGGTCGGGCCAGCGATCGGGATCGCAGAACCCTGCTCCTTCGGGCACGGACTGCGCACCGAACATCGAGACGAAGCGCGCGAGCCGCGGCCAGCGCGCGATGAAGTCGGCGAGGTCGGCGGCGCGATCGGATCGCCAACCGAACCACAGGTGAGCGTCGGTCCCATCGATCTGCGGGAAATGGGGGAGGACGCCGCTGTGGGCGATGACCGGTCGGCTCGGATCGACCTCCTGCAGGACGTTCTTGAGTGTCCGGTCGAGCACGCTGCGATTCCACCCGGGCCGCTGATGCGCGGCGAGCGACGCGGTGGGGAATTGCTCGTCGGGACTGCGGGGCGTCGGGTCGTCGTGACCGCACCACAACACGATGGATGGATGATGGCCGAGCAGGTCGACTGCCTCCCGAGCCTGACGGCGCGCTTGGGGTCGAACCGACCGGGCGAAGTTGCCGTGGAGCGGGAGGTCTTGCCAGATGAGCAGACCGAGCTCGTCCGCCGCGTCGTACAGCTCGGGGCGGGCGATGTGGGTGTGGACACGGAGAAGGTCGAGTCCGGCTTCGACCGCAGCTTGGACATCGCCGACGATTTCAGCCACGGTTGCAGCGGCGAGGTCCTGTCTGGTCGGTCCGACGTTTGCGCCCTTGGTGAAGAGCTTCTCGCCGTTCACGGAGAAGACCCAGTCGCGCAGCCTGACGGACCGCATGCCCATGCGTCGGTGTCGGCGGTCGCTCTCGCTGCCATCCTCCAGCAGGATGCGCACATCGAGGTTGCCCAACGGTTGGTCACCGAGCGACCTGGGCCACCAGAGCTGCGGGTCGGGGACGGGGAAGGTCCAGTCGACGCGGTTCTCACCGGCAGCCAGCGGTTGATCATGTTCGAGTCGGTAGCCGTCGTATGTGGTCTCGATCTTGACCGTCGTGGCGTTCGTGGTCGTAACCACCGCATGGAGCGTGATCGTGGCGGAGGTTTCGTCGGCGTCGGTGCAGATCGCTCGGAAGAATCGGATGGCAACCGGCCCGGTCTCGACGACGTGCACCGACCGCCAGATGCCACCGGGGTTCCAGTCGGCGTCGACCATTCGGGAATCGTGAAAGGCGCCGAAGAGCTCGCGTCTGGCGTTTGTGGGAGCGCTCGAGGAGTTCACCTCGATGGCGAGCAAGTGTTCGGTGTGTGACTCGGTCAGGTCGGTGATCTCGAACTGGTGCGGAAAGAAGTAACCCTCGGTGTCACCGAGGTAGTGGCCGTCCATCCACACGTCGGATTGGTAGAAAATGCCGTCGAGCCGCAACCATCGGCGGTTCCCGGCCAGGTTGGTCGGCGCCTCGAAGTGGTGCCGATAAAACGCGGCGTTGTCGTCGGAACGAATGACCCCGCCGGTTGCCCAGTGCCCGGGGACCCGCGTTTGTCGCCAGCCCGTGTCGTCGGCCTCGGGACGAGAAAAGTCTCGCTGCAGGGCCTCGTCGGCGGGATGTATGAGCCATGCCCCCGTCAGTTCCACCTGGGGGACTTTACCCACCGCAGTGGTATCCACCGCATTTTTGTGTGGGCAGCGTCCGTTGGCTGCTGGCGCAAACGGTGCGGGGTCCGGGTGAGAGGATTGCCGCCCAGACCTGTGCTGCGGTGACAGAACGTTCTATGTTCTCGGTATGTCGAAATCCACGCCGCCCGCAACCCTTCCCTCCACCCTTGGTGAGCTTCGGGCATCCGGCTGGGAATCGATTCCCATCAAAACCGAGATCCGTCGCAACGCCATCGCCCGGATCCAGGCGGGCGACGCACTGTTCCCCAATGTCCTCGGCTACGAGAACACGGTCTTGCCGCAGCTCGAGAACGCGCTGCTCGCCGGTCACGACGTCATCTTCCTCGGCGAACGCGGCCAAGCCAAGACCCGCATGATCCGCGCGCTCACCGGATTGCTCGACGAGTGGATGCCCATCGTCGCCGGATCCGAGATCAACGACGACCCCTACAACCCCGTATCCCGACAGGCCAGAGATGCGGTGGCCGAGCACGGCGACGCCACGCCGATCACCTGGATCCACCAAGACGACCGCTACGGGGAAAAACTCGCAACGCCGGACACGTCGATCGCAGATCTCATCGGCGAGGTCGATCCCATCAAGGTGGCCGAAGGCCGCTATCTCAGCGACGAGCTCACGCTGCACTACGGCATGGTGCCGCGCACCAACCGGGGCATCTTTGCCATCAACGAGCTTCCCGACCTCGCCGAGCGAATTCAGGTTGGCCTACTCAACGTGCTCGAGGAGCGCGATGTGCAGGTTCGCGGCTACAAGGTGCGCTTGCCGCTCGACGTTTTGCTGTTTGCCTCGGCAAACCCGGAGGACTACACCAATCGCGGCCGAATCATCACGCCGCTCAAGGATCGATTCGGATCGCAGATTCGCACGCACTATCCGCTCGACGTCGACACCGAGATGGCGATCATCGAGCAGGAGGTGGTCGTTGAGCCGGTCGAAGGCATCGAGTTTGCGGTGCCCGAGTTCATGCTCGAGGTCGTCGCCAATCTGAGCCATTTGGCTCGCCAATCCAATCAGATCAGTCAGCGGTCCGGCGTCTCGGTCCGCATGTCGGTCACCAACTACGAAGCGATGGTGGCGAGCGCACTACGCCGCTCTCTGCGAAACGGCGAATCGATGGTCGTGCCGCGTGTGATCGACCTGGAGGCGCTCGCTGCGTCGACCGCCGGCAAGGTCGAACTCGAAACATTCGACGATGGGGCCGAAAGCCAAGTGCTTGCCCATCTGATGAAGTCGGCGTTGCTGACCACCTTCCGCGAGTCGATCGACCCCACGCTGCATCGGGCGATCGTCGAGGCCTTCGATGAGGGTGCCAGCGCAGCCGCCGGCGAGGACATCGCTACCGCAGACTACGCCGAGCTCGTCTCGTCGATCCCGGCCCTCAAGCCCGCCATTGCCGAGCTGCTCGAGGGCGAGGATCGCGCCGAGTCGCCGGCCATGATCGCCAGTGCGGTCGAGTTCATCCTCGAGGGTTTGCATCTCGCGAAGCGACTCAACAAGCACGGTTCGGGGTCTCGAGCCGAATACGTCGCCCGCGGCTGATCGACGATCACGTTCCGGGCAACGGTCCCCCTACGCGGAACCGCGCCATTCTAAGTTGTCGCGTATGGTCCCGCCGATCACTTCCCCGCCGGCGCTTGAGGTCGATGACCTTGTTCCGTGGGTCTCGCTGCTTTGTCCGTCCTGTGACGTCACGTGGCGCGGCCGTCCGATGGTCCCATGCTGGGCCTGCGGCGATCTTGGCGTACGTGCGGCGTTCGTGACGACGGTCGTCGACTGATCGGGAACGCGTCTGAAGGCGCTTGCGCCATACACTGCGTTGTTCAATGACGAGGCCGGTCCTCGTCGAGACATCTTGAGAGAAAGACACTACATGCCAAGTCCGTGCCCAGAAGCTGACGGTTCGAGCGAACGAATCACCCAATTCGATGCCCCGCCGCCCATGTGTATCGACCCCAGCAAGCTGTACACCGCAGTGATTGAGACCACGCTTGGCTCGATGACCGCGTCGCTCGACGCCATCGGGGCGCCGAACACCGTCAACAACTTCGTCTACCTGGCCCGCTACCACTACTACGACGGCATCATCTTCCACCGCATCATCAATGGCTTCATGTGCCAGGGCGGCGATCCGACCGGTACGGGTCGCGGTGGTCCCGGTTACAAGTTCGCCGACGAATTGCCCAAGCCCGGTCGCTACGAGGTTGGATCGTTGGCGATGGCCAACGCCGGACCGAACACCAATGGCAGCCAGTTCTTCGTGGTCAGCGGCGCCGATGGCACCCGCCTCCCCCCGCAGTACTCGCTGTTCGGCAAGGTGATTTCTGGACTTGACGTCGTCGAGGCGATGCAGAGCGTCGCGACCGACCGTTCTGACAAGCCCGACACCGACGTGGTGATCAACTCGGTGACCATAACCGAAAAAGACTGAACCGTTTCGAGGCAGCGCCCGGCCCGTTGGGTCGGGCGCTGTTTCCGTTTTGGCAAGCCGGTACCATCAACGCCGACTTCGATCGCACGCAGACGACACCAATGAGCAGGGGGCACCGATGAGCAGAGGACACCAATGAGCAGTATCAAGAACGTCGGCGTTATCGGCGGCGGCACCATGGGCTCGGGCATCGTCGAGCTGATGGCCAACGCGCGATGTCAGGTGACGTTGGTCGAGATCAACCCCGAGGCGGCAGAGGCGGCCAAGGGCCGCATCGAGAAGAGCATGGGCCGAGCGCTCGAGCGCGGCAAGATCGACGAGGCGACGCACACGGCGGCCGTCTCGTCGATGTCGTTCGAAACCAGCTTTGATGCGCTCGCCGACTGCGACCTCGTCGTTGAGGCCGTGGTCGAGATCGAAGCCGTGAAGCACGAGATTTTCACGACCCTCGACAACGTGTTGGCCAAGGACGACGCGATCATGGCGTCGAACACTTCGTCGATTCCTATCGCCACGATTGCTGCGGTCACCAAGCGCCCTGAGGCGGTGCTGGGGATGCACTTTTTCAACCCCGCGCCGGTGCAGAAGCTTGTCGAGATCATTCCGTCGCTGCTGACCTCGGACGACACGTACGGTCGTTTGGCGGCCTTTGCCGCCGACACGCTGGGCAAGACGGTCGTCAAAGCCCCCGATCAGGGCGGCTTCGTGGTGAACAAGCTGCTCGTGCCCTACCTCATCGCCGGTATACGCATGCTGGAAGCGGGCGAAGCGTCGGCCGAAGACATCGACAACGGCATGAAATTGGGTTGCGCCCACCCGATGGGTCCGCTCGAGCTGTGCGATCTGATCGGTCTCGATGTGATCAACGACGTGGGCGACGCGTTGTACGACGAGTATGCCGAGCCGTTCTATGCCTCTCCGCCACTGCTCAAGCGCATGGTCACCGCCGGCCTACTCGGCCGCAAGACGGGGCGCGGGTTCTACGACTACTGACGCAGGAACCCCGTCGATGGGATTGGTGGTACGGATGCGCAGCGCCGCGATGCCGGCGATGACGGCGACCGCAGCGCCGACCAGGAACACCTGGTTGTAGGCGCCGGCCGAGGTGCGGGTTCCGAGCAGCGCGACCAGGGCGGTCATCCCGGTGGCCGTGCCGATTTGCGTGCCCATCTGCAGGAGTCCTGTACCCACCCCGAGATCGCTTTCGGGGACGTTCGCACCGACGGCGCCGACGAGGTGAGGCCGCGAGATGCCCTGCCCAATACCCATCGCGAGCAAGCCGAGCACGACCACGCCGATGGTGATCCCTTGGGCGCCGAGGCCGATGATGGCCAGGCCGAGGCCGATGCCGATGACGCCTCCACCGATGAGTAACCCGGATCGGTAGCGCCCTTCGAGGTGTCCCGAGGCCGATGCGGCGAGGCCGAACGAGATGGGTCGCGGCAGCATCACGAACGCGATTGCCGTGGTGGAGTAGCCGAACAGATCGTCGAGCGCGAGCGGCGTGATGACGAACGCACCCATGTACACGCCGTTGGCGATTCCGGCGATGGCGATGGGGAACAGGAAATGACGGTTTCGCAGTAGCGACAACGGCACCAGCGGCGCCGCGGCCCGTCGTTCGATCTGCCAGAACAGCGCGGCCAGCACCGGCGCAGCTACGGCGCAGACGATGACCGCCGGGTGAGCGAGGCCCCACGGCCGCGCCCGGTTGATCGCGAACATCAGGGCGAAGGTCATCGCACCGAGCGTCAGGGCTCCCGGTATGTCGAACTTCACTTCGTCGCGTCCGGCCACGTTGGGAATGGTGAAGAACGCGAGCACTACCGCAACGGCAGCGATCACCGATTGCACGATGAACAGGGTTTGCCAACCGAATGCATCGATCAGGGGTCCCCCCAACGCCACCCCCAAGCTCGGGGAGAGTGCTGCAGTGGCGGTCCAGTAGCCGAGAGCAGTGGTGCGTTCGCTGCCGTGGAAGAGCGAGATGATGAGCGCCATCGCGGCAGGACCGGTGATCGAACCACAAGCCGCTGCGGCAACTCGGAATCCGATCAACGAACCGACGTTCCACGACAGGGCGGTGAGGGCGAGGAATACGACCGATGCGCTGAACCCGGCCAGGTAGGCGCGTCGGTGGCCGAACAGGTCGCCGAGTTTGCCGGTGATCGGGGTGAATACGGCACCAGCGAGCACCGGCGCGGTGAGGACCCATGCAGTCGTGCCAACGTTGGAGTTGAGGTCGGCCTCGATGCGGGGCAGCGACGCGCTGAGCACGGTGATCGGAAACGAGTTTGCGGCCATGCCGAACAGCACCGTGATCAGGATGCGCTGCCGGGAGACACCGTTGGCGCGTGGGGTGGCACCGGCGGCAGACATCTCACCACCATAGGAGGAGCGGCGATTCGGGGCCCTACGGTATGCCACGTGCCACAGATCGACCCGAGCTCCGAACGGCCTCCTGAACGCCGTCCTGAACACCCTCCCGTACGCCGTCCTGAACGAATCGCCTACGGGCCGGAAGAATCACAGTTCGGCGATCTGTTGCTGCCCGCCGGCGATGGCCCGTTTGCCGTCGTGGTCCTCATCCATGGCGGGTTCTGGCGTTCGATGTACGGATTGGATCTGATGGCACCGCTCGCCGAGGACCTGGTGACGAACGGCTATGCGGTGTGGAACATCGAATACCGGCGAGTGGGTGAGGAGGGTGGCGGCTACCCCGGAACGCTGGAAGACGTGGCGGAGGCCGTCGACGTGCTTGCGATGATGCGACGGGCCGACCTCGACCTGGATCGAGTGGCGTTGGTCGGCCACTCTGCCGGCGGTCATCTGGCGCTGTGGGCCGCGGGCAGGGACGGACTCGCAGCTGGTGCGCCCGGGTCGTTGCCGGCTGTGTCA
>CBESNZ010000047.1:0-13292 GCA_965531045.1 uncultured Acidimicrobiales bacterium | reverse complement strand
CCCCACGTCGCCGAGATCGGCGACGAGCGTGGCCATCAGCCGCGTCCACTCCTGCCGCACGACCTCGGCGATGACACGGTTGACCGCTGCGTCGGTCACGGGTGTGTTTCGCTACCCGAAGTTCGGAACGGGACGAACCTCGACCCGGCCGCCGACCGCTCCTGGAATCTTGGCGGCCCACTGGATCGCCTCGTCGAGGTCGTCGCATTCGAGGATGTAGAAGCCGCCGAGCTGCTCCTTGGTTTCGGCGAATGGCCCATCGGTGGTGACGATGGCGCCCTCCACGACCTGCACGGTGGTTGCGGTCGATGTTGGTTCGAGCGGCTCGCCGGCAAGGATCTTGC
Organism: uncultured Acidimicrobiales bacterium; assembly: GCA_965531045.1. Lineage (GTDB taxonomy): Bacteria > Actinomycetota > Acidimicrobiia > Acidimicrobiales > SHLQ01 > CBESNZ01. The sequence continues at coordinate 12,948 of CBESNZ010000047.1, read as the reverse complement.
CGGCGGCACCGGCTTCTTCGCCGAACGCCCGGTAGGCCGCCATAATCGGCGCAAATGCGTCGCTGGACGGATCCGGGTTGACCTCGGGGTCGTTCTCATCGCTGTAGATCAGGCATGCGTACTTCACGGTCGCTCGCTTTCCTCTGGTAGTGACGGCGGCGCAACGCCGCCGTTCACGGAGTCGACGAACAGCCTCAACCGCAATCGACAGGTTCGACCAGATTTGTCATCGAAGCAACAGGATCTGCACGGGTTCGCCGGCGCCGACCCCGAGCCCGTCCGGAAGGACCGCCAACGCGTTGGCCGCAGCCATTGCGCTGAGCTGGTGCGATCCCTGTCCGCCTGCGAAACCGACCCGATAGCGGCCGTCGTCGTGCAAGGTGGCGACGACCCGGGCGAAGTGGGTCTTGCCATCGCTGTGGCGACGGAGGTCGTCGGCCGCGACTGCGGCGATGCGAGGACGATGCAGGTCGACGTGGCCCATCATCTTTCGAAGACCCGGCCGAGCGAAGAGTTCGAACGACACCATCGAGGACACGGGGTTGCCGGGCAGTCCGAACACCGGCGTGCCGTCGATGCGGCCGAACGCCAACGGTTTGGCGGGCTTGATCGCCACCTGCATCCAGCGCATGTCGCCAATCTCGTCGAGCACGACCCGCACGAAGTCGAACGCACCCATCGAGACGCCGCCGCTGGTCACCACCGCATCGCAGCTGTGCGCCGCGTCACGCAACGCAACGGTCAACGTCTCCTCGGTGTCGGAGACCAATCCGAGGTCAACCGGCTCGCACCCCGCTTCGCGCAACAGTGCCAAGAGGGTGTGGCGGTTCGAGTCGCGAATCTGACCGGGGGCAAGCGGCGCCGCGCTGTCCGTGAGCTCGTCCCCGGTCGACAACACGCCGACACGGCACCGAGGGAAGACCTCGACCTCGTAGTGGCCAATGCTGGCCAAGACGCCGAGGTGGCCCGCCGAGAGCACCTGGCCAGCGGCAAAAACCCGGTCGCCGGGTCGGAGATCTTCACCGGCGCCTCGCACGTGATTGCCGACCGGAACCGCTTCGGCGATTACGACGCTGGTGCCGTCGGGCGACAGCTCGGTGAGCTCGACCATGATGACCGCGTCCGCCCCGGGCGGCATCGGGGCGCCGGTCATGATCCGCACCGCCTGTCCCGGACCGACCTCCATGTCGGGGACTGCTCCGGCGGCCAACGTGCCGATCACGGCGAGCGTGGTCGGCGCCGCGTTGGAATCGTCTGAGCGGAGGGCAAAACCGTCCATTGCGGTGTTGGCGAAGGGTGGTATCGGTTCGGGCGAGGTGACCGATGTTGCCGTGACGAGGCCGAGTGCTTCGCGGATCGAGAGGGTGATCGGGGCGAGCTGATCGCACCCCGCGAGCACAAAGGCTTGCGCTTCGGTCAATGGAGTCATTCGGCCACCCTATGTCGCAGTGGTTCTCCCGGCTGCGCATACCGAGAGCGCAGGCCGTGGGCTAGTGGCGAATGGGCGACGCTTCATCGAGGCCGTGTTCTTGGCGCCGGATCAGGCGAAGGATGTTGCTCCAATGGCGCACGATGACGACGCCGACCAAGCCGGCCGAAACGGCGATCTCCCAGTTGGGTCGACCGGTGGCCGCAACGGCGAAGATCAGACCGAACGCCATCATCAGCGATCCGACGGACGCCTTCTTGCCTACCTTTGCCACCATGATGAACATCGCCAGGAGTCCGAATCCGATGGGCGGAAACAGCACCAAGGTGCCGCCGCCCGCGGTGGCGACCCCCTTACCGCCCCGAAGCTTTCGGTTGATCGGGAAGACGTGGCCGATGGTCGCCGCCACCCAACATGCGGCCGCCAGCTTTCGGCCGTCGAGTGCCATGCCGACAGCGGTCGGAACGGCCCCTTTGAGCACATCCATCGCCAACGTCGCCGAACCTGCGGCCTTTCCGGCCACGCGGAAAACATTGGAAGCTCCGGGGTTCCCGGACCCCTCGACCCGAGGGTCATGACCCCGCCAGCGGGCCATCCATATAGCGGACGGCATCGTGCCGACCACGTACGACAGCCCTACGACGAGTACCGCGACAATCCCCATTGCCCGTTGGACTCCGACCCGGTCGAAAAGGTGACAAGAAGTTTTTCGTCCAGCGGGAAATCCCGTTGCGGAAGCTACGATGTGCTCCGCTATGCCGACCTATGAATACCGCTGCAAAGACTGCGAAGGCTCGTTCGAGATCGTGCAGTCCTTCTCCGACGACACGCTCACGAAGTGCCCGGGCAAACGCGCAGGTGGCCCAGTGACCGAAGCGTGCTTCCAGCCCGGCAAGGGCAAGGTCGTCAAGGTGTTTGCCAGCGTTGGCATCGCGTTCAAGGGTGACGGTTTCTACAAGAACGATCACGGCACCAAGAAACCCGCTGCGGCCTCGACGGACTCTTCCGCTTCGGCAGCGACCACGGCGAGCTCCGGTACCGAATCCAAGTCCGGCGACTCCAAATCCGGCGATTCCACGTCGAGCGATTCCAAATCCAGCGGATCCAAGTCGTCAGAGCCGAAAAAGGCCGGAAAGACGACAACCGCCAAGAGCGAATAACGGTCGGGTCGTCCCCCGACCCGGGCACGAACACCCCGGACGAACTTCCCCTCCCTCGGTTTTGTTTGGGAGGCCCCGTGTCTCGATTCTCGTCCCTACTCACTCTTCACCATCGCCGGACCGCGCTCCGTGGCGGCGCCGTTCGCCTTGCGCTCGCTCGGCTCCATGTACTGGCGCAACGATTTCGTCTGGTCACCGTCGGCGTCGCCGTGGGCCTCGGCACCATTGCCATGTTGTCGGTGTCGGCCGCCAACGAGCGCGCCGATGCGCTCGCGGCCTCGCTCGGAACGACATCGCCGTGGCCCGTCGCCGTGGCCGACCTAGACCCAGGGCATGTGCTGAGTTCGAGCGACGTCGAGTGGCGCGAGATTCCGGAACGATTCAGCCCCCTCGATGAGGCTCCCCTTTCGTTGGCCGGCGCCCAACTCTTGGTGCCGGTCGGTGCCGGCGAACTGATCACGTCGGCGCGCCTCGCCCTTCGCGAGGGGACCGCGGCGCTGCTGCCCCCCGGTCACCGTGGGGTCGCGATGCCTGCCGAAGCGGTCCGTCTCGAGCTTCGGGTTGGCGACCGGGTCGACCTCATCGCCTCACCCGCGTACGCCGAGTTCGCCGTCCTCGCTGACGGCATCGTGGCCAGCGGGGTGGTGGTGATTTCGATCAGCGAGCAAGCGGTGGTGTTGGCCGTCCCGGCGAGCGACGCGGTGACCGCCGCCGAATCGATCGAACGAGGCGGCGCCGCTCTCGTACTCAGCGCGCCCGACTAACGCCACCGCATCCAGAGGCGGCTGCAGCCAGCAACCGCATATCGGCAGTCAGCAAGCTCGGCCCGCAAGCGACGCGGTAGAGACAGCCCGACTAACGCCAGCCGGTGGCGAGGATGCCGAGCACCGCCACACCGGCGATGACCCGGTAGATCACGAACGGCGTGAACGTGCTGGATCGGATCAGTTTCAACGTGCCCCAGATGGCGACGTACCCCGTGACCGCGGCCGCCGCCGTGCCCCAGATGAACGGGGCGACGAACTCGCTGGGAATCGATGCGTCGAGGCCTTTGTAGACGCCGGCCCCGGCGATGACGGGCACGCTCATGAGAAACGCCACCCGGGCGGCCGCGTCACGGCTGAACCCGATGAACCTGCCGACGGTGATCGTCGCGCCGGAGCGCGACACCCCTGGCTGCAACGCAAGCGCCTGACCGAGTCCCATGAGGAGGGCCTCGCGCACGCCGAACTGGTCGATGTCGCGCGTGCCGGGCATACGATCGGCCGCGAGCAGCACGAGACCGCCGACGATGAGCGACAGCGCGATGAGCCAGATGCGATCCGTGGCGAGGTACTTCTCGAGCACGACACCGGTGATCGACGCCGGAATCATCGACACGACGATCGCCCAGCCGACCTTGGCATCGACCGACATCGGTCGGTTCTTCGGCGAGAGGGCACCCAGGCCGGCCGTGGCGTACGTGATGATGTCGTTGCGCAGGTAGATGAGCACGCCGAGCAGCGTGCCCAGATGGACGGCGACGTCGAACGACGTCTCGAGATCATCCGGGAGCGCTTCCCAGCCAAAAAGCCAGCGGGTGAGCTCGAGATGACCGCTCGAGGAAATGGGGAGAAACTCACCCAGGCCCTGGACGATGCCCAGGACGATGGCTTGAAAGACGGAGAGCACCGAAGGAGGCTAACTGCCCGACATCGTCACGTCGGCGACCACCAGCGACACGCCGGCGGCACTCATCGGCAGCCATTCGAGGTCGGACCCGACCGCCTGAACGTCTTGCAGCATGCGCTGCAAGGTGGACGCAATGGTGACTTCGCGGATCGGCTCGGCGGTCGCGCCGTTGCGGATACGCAGTCCCGACGCTCCCGTGGAAAAGTCGCCGCTGACGGGATTGACGCCCGAATGCAGGCCGGCGACGCCTTGGACGAGCAGTCCATTGTCGATCGACGCTATGAGTTCGTCCTGGCTCTGGGTACCGGGCACCAAGGCCAGTGCCATACAGCCGACGCTCGGCGTGCTGGAGTAGCCGCGAACGGCCGAGCCGGTCGATCCCATGCCGGCTCGCTTGCCGCTGTAGGTGTTGTGGAGGAACATCGACAGTTGACCGTTGTCGATCAGCGCGTTGCGGCGAGTGGCCAGCCCCTCGCCGTCGGTTTCGGTGGCGGTGAAGGCCAGCGGATTGGTGGGGTCGTCGACGAGGCTGATGAGCGGCGATGCCACGTTCTCGCCCAGGCGGTCTGCGAACAGCGAACGACCCTTCAACACCATTTCGCCTGACAACGTCGACCCGATGATGCTGAGGAACTGCGCCGTGACAAACGGGTCGAACACGACGGTGACCCGGTCTGTCGGGGCCTTCTTCGCACCCAACAGTCGGGTCGCCCGATCGGCAGCTTCGGCGGCGGCGACATCGACGACGAGTTCGCCGGGGTTGCGGCCGACCGAGAAGCCGAAACCGGTTTGGGTCTCGTCGCCCTCCGTCGCCAACGCATACGCGGACAGGTAACAGTTGGTCTCTCGGCTGGTGGATCGCACACCATTGGTGTTGACCACCGCCGACTCGGACGTGGCGTCGACGTACTCCGCCGATTCGATACCGGAAATGCGCTTGTCGGCAGCAAGCGTTGCTGCCTCGAGGGCGATGGCGAGCTCGACCTTGGCGGCGGTCGAGTAGCTGACGAGCGTGTCGTCGAACAGGGCGAGCTCGGCCGGAGCCACCCCATCGGGCGATGCCAGACCGAAGAACTCGTCGGGCGAACCGAAGCTGGCGTTGTCGCGGGCGTCGCGCAACGTCTCGGCCAGGACGGCCTCGTCCATGGTGCCGGCATAGGCAAAACCTTGCCGCTGATCGCGTACAACCCGAATGCCGACGCCCTGGCTGACCGCATTGGAAAGTGACTCGACGTCGCCGTTGTAGGCGCGCACTTCGGTTTCGGAGCCGCGAACGACGACGACCTCGACCTGTTCGTCATCGTTGGTCCACCCGAGCACCCGGTCGGCGACGGCGAGAAGATCGTCTGGAGTTGCGTTGGTCGTCATCAGGCGGCCGTTCCGCCGATGGTGAGACCGTGGATTCGCAGCGTCGGGGTGCCGTCACCGACGGGAACCCCCTGGCCATCCTTGCCACACGTTCCGGGCGAACCCATCGCGAAGTCGGTGCCGAGCGCATCGATCTGGGTGAGCACGTCGGGACCGTTGCCGATGAGGTTGCCCTCCCGGAGCGGATCGGTGATCTGGCCGTCTTCGATCAGATAGGCCTCGGTCATACCGAAGACGAAGTCGCCGGTAGCGGTGTTGACCTGTCCGCCGCCGAGTTGCGCGACGTAGACACCCGACTCGGTTCCCGAAATGATGTCGGCCGGATCGTCCTTGCCGTTGGCGATGTACGTGTTGGTCATGCGGACCATGGGGAGATGCTTGTAGGACTGGCGCCGGCCGTTGCCCGACGATGGCCGGCCCTCTTTCCGGGCCCGCAGGCCGTCCCACATGTAGTCGGTGAGCACGCCGTCCTGGATCAACACATTGCGCTGCGCCGGCCGACCCTCGTCGTCGATCGCATAGTTGCCCCACTCGCCGGGCATGGTGCCGTCGTCGATGAGCGTGACGCAATCGGCAGCGACTTTCTCGCCAATGCGGTTGGCAAACACCGAAGCCGACTTGGCGACGAGGTCGGCTTCGAGACCGTGGCCGCACGCCTCGTGGAACAGGACACCGCCACCCCCGGGACCGACGACGACCGGCATCGAGCCGCTCGGCGCCGGACGGGCGGACAGCTTGGTGATGGCCCGGTTGGCGGCTTTGCGCGCCATCTCCTCGACGTCGTACTGATCGAACAGCTCGAAGCCGATGGTGTGGCCGATGCTCTCGCGTCCGGTTTGCATGCCGGTGTCGCCCAGCGCGACGCACGAGACCGAGAACATGGTCTTCACCTGGTCGTCGGACGAGAGCAGGCCGTCGGAGTTGGCCACGAGAATACGACGACGGCTGTCGGCGTAGCGAGCCATGACCTGGGTGATCGATGATCCCTGTGCCCGCGCGGCGTCGTTGGCCCGTCCGAGCAGTTCGACTTTGACGGCCTTCTCGATGTCCTCTGGATACACGGCGACATCGATCGAACGCGACACCTCGGTGCGGGTGAGATCGACGGTTTTCACGCCGCTCGAGCTACCTCGGGCAGCTGCCGCAGCCGCCTTCGCCGCTGCGAGCAGACCGGCTTCGGAGAGGTCGGCGGTGTGCGCAAACCCGGTGGACTCGCCTACGACAACCCGGATACCTGCGCCCCGGTCTCGTCCCGACGTCAGCTCTTCGACCTTGCCGTCGTCGAACATCGCAGATGAGGAGCGGCGATCTTCGGCAAACACCTCGGCAAAGTCTCCGCCAGTTGCCAGGGCAGCGCCGATCGTCTTTTCCACCAAGGCTTCTTCGAGCACGGTTGGTCCTTTCGAAAGTGGGACCGACCGGACGAGGACCAAGGCGGGTCGCGACTGACCCTATGGTGGTCTTCGACGGTCGGACCGCTTATCGTACCGGCCGTGTCCGTCGAAGCTGGCCAACGCGCCGAACTCATTCACACGGTGACCGCTGACGATACGGCGACAGCCATGGGGTCCGGAGACGTAGAGGTGCTGGCCACGCCCCGCCTCCTCGCCTGGTGCGAAGCGGCCACACTTTCCGTGCTCGCGGGTCACCTCGAACAGGGCCAGACATCGGTCGGCATGCGGGTGAGCATCGACCACCTCGCACCCTCCGTGGTCGGTGCGCAGGTCCACACCGGGGCCGAGCTCGAAAAGGTTGAAGGTCGCCGTCTCACGTTCGTGGTGTGGGCTCGGGCGGACGACGTCGACATCGCCGCCGGACGCGTCGTTCGTGTACTCGTCGACCGCCAGCGGTTTCTCGATCGGGCGTAAGCCTCACCAGGCCCAATACCGACCAGGCCCAATACCGACCAGGCCCAATACCGACCATGCATCACCCGGACCACGCCATCGTCGAGAATATGTGGGCGAACGCTCCTTCGGTCGCAGGAAGTCCGGTTTGCCGTGCCAAAGATCACATACCTGCCACCGATCAGGAACCTGCGAGGTGCCTGCCTCGCCACACTTCTGATCACCACGAGCGTGTCTCTCGCCGCCAGCGGCGCCGGAGCGTTGACCACCGAGACCTATGGTCGATCCCTGATCGATATCAACCCCGGCGGCGCCAGCTTCCCATCCGAATTCGTGGCACTTGGCGACAAGATCGTTTTCGCGGCTGACGACGGAACAAATGGATTCGAGCTCTGGTCCACCGACGGGACCGAAGCCGGCACGTCGCTCGTCGCCGACATCGCAGCCGGGCCCGATGCCAGCAGGCCAGCGGAATTCACGGCCCTCGGCGACAAGATCATCTTCGTGGCAGACGACGGAATCAACGGCGTCGAACCGTGGATTACCGACGGCACCGAAGCCGGTACCAGCCTGCTCAAGGACATCCGACCAGGCGCTGACACGAGTTCCAGCATCAGCTTCGCCGCCGTGGGCGACAAGGTCCTCTTTGCGGCCAACGACGGCACCAGCGGCAATGAACCGTGGGTAACCGACGGGACCGAAGCCGGCACCACCGCGCTCAAGGACATCCGCCCGGGCTCGGGATCGAGCACCCCCTCCGGCTTCATCCAGATCGGCGACAAGATACTCTTTCGGGCCAGCGATCCGACCTCCGGCATCGAACCGTGGATCACCGACGGCACGCCGGCCGGCACCACCGTACTGAAAGACATCCGGCCCGGATCGGGTCCGAGCGACCCCAACAGCTTTGGCGCCTTCGGCGACAAGATCCTGTTCGCCGCCAGCGGCGGAACGACCGGCGTCGAACTGTGGATCACCGACGGCACCGAAGCCGGCACCACCTTCGTCAAGGACATCAACCCCAACGCCAACAGCTTTCCGGGCCAGTTCACCCAGTTCGGCGACAACGTCATCTTCACCGCTGATGACGGCACCCACAGCATCGAGCTATGGATCACCGACGGCACCGAAGTCGGCACCACGTTGCTGACCGACATCAGCCCGATCGGTAACAGTTTCGTCACCGACATCACGCTGTTCGGCGACAAGATCATCTTCTCCGCGAATGACGGCACCTCCGGGACGGAGCCGTGGATCACCGACGGTACGCCGGGCGGGACGACCCTTCTCGCCGACGTTGGGTCGGGGGCCGCATCCAGTTTCCCAACCGAGTTCACCGCGTTCGGTGACAGCATGGTCTTCGCCGCCGACGGCGGCACCGCCGGCATCGAGCTCTGGATCACCGACGGCACCGAGGCGGGAACCATCCTCTTCGGCGACCTCGCCGCCGGCGACACATCGAGCTCGCCCCACGGATTCACGCCGTTCGGCGACACGATCCTCTTCGTCGCCAACGACGGCACCAACGGCACCGAACTCTGGCAAGTCGGCCCCGATGAAGAGCCGCCCACCATCTCCGTCGCTTCGCCGGCCTTCGGTGAACTGCTCCTTCAAGGCAGCGAGGCGACGGCGGCATTCTCGTGTCAGGACCCCTTGGGCTCTGGCGTCGCCGGTTGCACCGGCGCAATCGGCGTGGCCCAGGTCGCGGCCGGCGACCCCATCGACACGGCCGTGCCGGGCGACTACATGCTGACCGTCACGGCCACCGACGTGGCGGGCAACATCGGTGAACACTCGGTGACGTTCACCGTCGTCGACGACAGCTTCATCGCTCCGATCTGCGACGGGCGCGCTGCTACCCAAATCGGCACCGAAGGCGACGACCAAATACGGGGGACCGAAGGCGACGACGTCATCGTTGGTGCCGGCGGCGCCGACACCATCTGGGGGCTCGGTGGCAACGATGTCATCTGCGCGGGGGCGGGCAACGATCGGGTGTTCGCCGGATCCGGCGACAATTTCGTCTTCGGCGGCGACGGCATCGACAAGATTCGCGCCGGCGTCGGCCGGGACATCATCTACGGCGGGGCGGAACGCGACTTCATCAAGGGTGGCCACGGCGACGACGAACTCCACGGCGACGGCGGGTCCGACCGCATCCGCGGTTCAAACGGTGACGACCTGCTCTTCGGCGGCGATGACGACGATGTGCTGTGGGGCGGCGAGGGCGACGACATCCTCGATGGAGGCGCCGGCAATGACACCCTCAAGGGTTCCGAGGGCATCGACGGGTGCCACGGCGGTGAAGGCGTGAACACCGCCGATCCCGACTGTGAAACCACGAGCAACGTTTCCTGAGACGCCGGGTGGGCCGTCAACCGCCTGCACAACATCTTCACGGATCTCTCATCGGTCACCGCTTTGGCCCGTGGTCGCAGCACACTACGCTCGTCTGGTAAGCCGCGGTTGGCCCGCACGGGTTAGCGTGAGCCTCTACAGCCAACCTCGCCGGACGCGTCGCTAAAGGCCTCTATGTACCTCGAACAGATCGACAGCCCCGCCGATCTCCGAAAACTCGACTACGCACAACTCGACGTGCTGGCTGGCGAACTGCGCGAGGCCATCGTCGAGGCGGCCACGAAGGCCAGCGGCCATTTGGGATCCAACCTCGGGGTCGTCGAACTGACCATTGCGCTGCACCGCGTGTTCGACTCGCCGCGAGACATCATCTTGTGGGATACCGGGCACCAGGCATACGTCCACAAGCTTCTCACCGGCCGCCGCAAGGAGTTCGGCGAGCTTCGCCGGGCCGGCGGATTGTCGGGCTATCCCAGCCGTGACGAGTCCGAACACGACTGGATCGAGAACAGCCACGCGTCCACCGTGTTGTCCTATGCGCACGGGCTCGCCACCGCCCAAGCTGCGAGCCACGGCGACCTGCGCCGCATCGTCGCGGTGATCGGTGACGGGTCGCTCACCGGGGGCATGGCGTTCGAGGGACTGAACAACCTCGGACACAGCCAGCGCGATGTCACGATCATTCTGAACGACAACGGTCGCAGCTATGCGCCGACGGTGTCACGTCTGGGCGAGAGCCTGGTCAGAATCCGCTCGAACCCCACGTACATGCGCCGCCAGGCTCGCCTCGAACGGTTGGCCGAGGTCGTACCGGTTGTCGGCGAGCAACTCGAACGGAGCATCTCCGCCGCCAAGGCTGCCATTCGAGACATGTGGGAGCCCTCCGCGTTCTTCGAGGACCTCGGGGTGAACTACCTCGGCCCCTTCGACGGGCACGACGTCGTCGCCGTCGAAGAAGCGCTACGCAACGCCCGGCAGTTCGCGGGGCCGGTCGTCGTGCACGTGCTCACACAAAAGGGTCGCGGCTATGCGCCGGCCGAGAACGACCCCATCAAGAACATGCACGACATGGGCTCGATGAAGCCGGGCAGCTACACGGAAGCCTTCACCGAGACGTTGATCAAGCTTGGCGAGGAGCATCCCGAGCTCGTGGCCATCACCGCGGCGATGCCCGACAGCACCGGTGTTCTTGCGTTCGGCGAGCGTTTCCCCGATCGAACCTTCGATGTCGGCATCGCCGAACAGCACGCGGTCACCGCCGCTGCCGGCATGGCGATGGGCGGACTTCGACCGGTGTTCGCGGTCTACTCCACCTTCCTCACCCGGGCGATCGATCAGGTCAACCTCGACGTCGGCCTGCACGGCCAGCCGGTCATCTTCTGTCTCGATCGGGCGGGCATCACCGGAAACGACGGGCCGTCGCACCACGGCATCCTCGACATGGTGTTACTCACCAAGGTGCCCGGCATGACCGTGTTCGCCCCGTCGTCGTACCAAGAGCTGCAGCAGATGTTCAGCGATGCCGTCGAGCTCTGCACCGGCCCGGCGGCGATCCGCTGGCCCAAGACCGCCGCCCGTAACGTCGACGAGTCCGAGCTGGGCCGAGGATTCGCGGCCCGCAAGGCGCGCTCCACCGCCGACGGGTCCACGGTCGTGTGCCTCATCGGCGTCGGCAAGATGCTCCAGAACTGCCTCGACGCGGCGGAACTCCTTGCCGCCGACGGCATCGAAGCCAGCGTCTGGGACCCACGGGTGATCAAGCCGATCGATTCCGACATGCTCGACGACGCCGAGCGACACTCCCTTGTCGTCACGGTCGAGGACGGCCTGCGTCAGGGCGGTGCCGGTACCGGCTTCCGGACCGAGCTCGACGATCGGGGCGCCAAGTGCCAGGTTCGCGTGCTCGGCGTGCCGGTCAGCTACATCTCCCAGGGCGATGCCGACACCATCCTCGCCGGGCTCGGCCTCAACGCCGAAGGCATCGCCGATGTCGTTCGATCCAGCCTCGCTTGAGCACGCCTCCGACGCCCACCGCGCTACTCGACCTCGACGGCACGCTGACCGATCCCGCAGTCGGCATCACCCGATGTATCGAGGCTGGACTGGCGGCGGTCGACCTCACCCCCGAGGGTGACCTCCTGCGGTACATCGGTCCGCCGCTCGTCGAGAGTTTCGCCGAGCAGGGTGTTCCACCGGATCGGATCGACGACGCGATCGCGAGCTATCGAGAGCGTTTCGTCACCCACGGCATGTTCGAGAACGAGCTGTACCCGGGTATTCCCGAGGCCCTCGCCGAGCTGCGCGAACGCGGCTGGAAGCTCGTTGTGGCGACCTCCAAACCGGAGGTGTTTGCGACCAGGATCGTCCAGCACTTCGGGCTCGACAGCTACTTCCAGCACGTCGTCGGCGCCACCCTCGACTCGAAGCTGCGCCACAAGTCCGACATCGTGGCCGAGGCGATCCGTCGCGTCGGCTCCGTCGGGCAGTGCAAGGTGATGGTCGGCGACCGGGTGCACGACATGGTCGGCGGCTCGGCCAACCAGCTCGCCACGATCGGTGTGTTGTGGGGTTATGGCGACATCGCCGAACTCGTCAGCGCCGACGCCGACCGCCTCGCCGCAGAACCAGCCGAACTCCCCGACCTCATCGCCGAATTCCAAGATTTGTGAGGGATTTGCGGGACTCGGTCCCGCAAATCCCTCACAAATCTTATTGGTAGAAGGGGTTTTCGCCGGCTTCGTGATCGGTGGCGTCGAGCACTTCGGTCACTTCGGGAATCGCCTGGACGATGGCGGTCTTGATGCCCTCGGCGAGGGTGATGGCGCTCATCGAGCAGCCCTGACAGCCGCCGCCCATCTTCACGACGACCTTGTCGCCCTGCACACCCTCGAGCGTGGCGAAACCACCATGGGATGCCAGCGCGGGGTTGATCTTCTGTTCGAGGAGCTGCGAGACCTTCTCGGCGATGTCACCGGTGAGTTCGAGATCGCCCATGTCGCCGAGCGGGTCGGGACGGTTGGGGTTCCGTATGACCAGGCCACCCTGGTTCGGGTTGCTCGGCAGGTCGAGCGTTGCCCCGCGAATGTTCTCGATGCTGTTGGCCTCGATGATGATC
>CBESNZ010000046.1:0-13454 GCA_965531045.1 uncultured Acidimicrobiales bacterium | reverse complement strand
TCACCCTCGCCGTAGATCGGCGTATCGATCAGCCCCGGAGCGATCGTGTTGACCCGCACGCCGACCGCACTGAGGTCACGAGCGATGGGCAGCGTCATACCCACCACGCCGCCCTTCGATGCCGAATAGGCGCACTGACCGATCTGGCCGTCGAACGCCGCCGCCGATGCCATGTTGACGATTGCACCGCGTTGGCCGTCTTCGTCGAGCGGTTCGGTCGTGGCCATGGCCGCAGCCGATCGGCTCAACATGTTGAACGACCCGATCAGATTGACCTGCAACACGAAGCTGAACTTGTCGAGGTCGAGCGGTTCGTTGTTGCGATCGATGGTGCGTCCGGCGTACCCGATTCCGGCCGAGTTCACGAGCGCCCGCAGGGGACCCATTTCGGAAGCCGCGGTGACAGCGGTGTCGGCATCCTCGGTCCTCGACACGTCGCACCGGACGAAGAGCCCACCGATCTCGGAGGCCAGCGCCTGGCCCTTCTCTTCGTTCAAGTCGGCGACGACGACATGGGAGCCTGCGGCGGCGAGTTGCCGGGCGCTGGCTTCGCCGATGCCCGAAGCACCGCCCGTGACGATGGATGAGCTTCCCTCGAGATTCAAGCGTGGCATCAGTATGTGACCCTTTCGATGATCGTGACCGATCCTTGTGGACGTTGCAGCGCAACGAGAAATGAAGACTGTATGTTTCCATACAGAGTTGCCGCGACCAAAGACCGGCATCGACTCGCCGGTTCATCGACGGGCGAAGCGTTGCTGCGGTCAGGCCGCACCCGTAGCGTCGTGGTCGATGTCCAAACCGATCTATACCCACGAGGAACTGCTCGCCGACCACGAGTACGCATCGCCCCACATGGCCGCAGGGCAGCGGCTGCACGGCGGTTTCCTGGCCGACGGCACGTATCAGCCACCACGGGCGAAAAATCGCGAACCGGCGCTCGACGCCTGGGAGTCAGCCCTGGCCGATCGAGGTGGAGCTCCATTCGGCGCCTCCGCCGACCTGCTCTCCGGCGTACGCATGCCCAACCCCGAACAGCAGCTCGCCCTGCTGCGCAACGGCATGGATCGGTTCTTCTGGAACAATCTCACGATCATCGGCAAGATCGAGGCGAAGGGCAGGTTCCTCTCCGAGTTGCCGATTCCCGATCTCCAACCGGCCATCGTCGAGGACATCTCCGGCATGGCCATCGGGCATCTTCACAAGGGTTTGTTGCATGCGCACGGGCTCGACGAGGGCGGCGAACCGGCCAAGGGCATCGGCGGTCACGACGCGATGTGGTTTGCGGCCCGAGACCTCGTGTTCGGACCCGATGCGTTCCCCGATGTCGAGCCGCAACCGAGCATCGGTCGCGAGGAAACCGGCCAGCGGTATCTCCCCGAGATCGATGCCGGGGTCGAGGGCCTCTTCTCGTTCTTGGCCAACTTGTTGATCATAGAGTTCCGCGCCGAACTCGGCTTCGCCGACAGCCAGCGGCTGCTGCGGACCAGCGACCTCTTCGTCGGGAAACGATACGAGGCCGAAGAGGCCGCCGAACTGATCGAACGCATCCGCACCGATGAACTCATCCACGTGCGCTCGCTCAACCTGTACCTCGGCGAACTCCGCAGCATCACGTTGCGCACCACGTCCGGAGGAACCGTTCCCGGAGCCGAGCTCATCGACCGGTTCTGGGAGGGCATGGTGCACTGGGCCACCGTCGAGCAGCCGCGGCTTTCGGCGGAGCGCCAACGCGAGTACTTGCGGGAGCTCATCACGCAACACGATGCTTCCGGGCAGCTCTGGGACACGTTTCAACGCGCCGCCTAGAAGATCACCGGCTGCTCGAGCCGAATGGTCAAGGGAAATCGCTCCGGACCGATAGGCACACGTGCTGGCCATTGGACGCTTCGAAGCCGCTCTCCTCGGATCGCTCGCCGTTTCGACGGCGTCGACGTTTCTGTCCTGGGGGGTCAGCGGTTCGATCGGGCGCAACTCGTACGAACTGGTCAGCTCGGCTCGGACCCTCGAGGTGCTCGACGGCCCTCTCGTCCAGCTCGCCCCAATCTGGTTCTTCTTACCGATACTCGCAGCGTCTGCCGTTGTTGCGGTTGCGCGTCGGCGGCCCATTCTGGGAGCGCTCATCAGCATCACGATCGGGATCGTGATGCTTCTCGGATGGATGACAGTCAAGTCTGCACCCCTGGCGGTCGATACCGGAGCCACGGCTGGAGCGATTTCGGGTGGCGCAACCATTGCGGCCGCCGGCGCTCTTCTATGGCGACAAGGAACGCGGCGTGAACCCCAATCTCCCGATCAACCCCGAAGAGAGCTCATCGACGTCTGACGGCGCTTCGAACACCGATGCAGCGCCCAGTAGGCCTCCGCCGCCTCCATCATCAGCGTTTCCGACTCCCCCGCCGCCAGTAGCCGTCCCGATCGTGACCTCCGAGGGCATCGACAGTGACGTGTCCTTCGACGCCCCGTCCGACGCGAACGCCATGCGCACCGAACGGAAACCCACCGATGTCACGGTGCACGCTGTCATGATCGATTCCGGCGTGCGCCGTGCCGGATTGCCGGCAGGATTGCTCTCGCGGGTTGCCGTGATCGGACTGGTCGTCGCCTTGCTGGCCGCAGGCCTTTCTGCTGTCTCGAATCTCGGGTCATCGGACGGGGCCGACACGCCGGAACAAGCGGTGCAAGAGCTGCTCGAGTCCGTCGCGAGGGGGGACTTGCTCGGGGCTGCCGAACTGATCGAGCCCGCTGAGCGCGCCACGCTGATCGATCCCGGTATCACGATGGTGGCCGAACTTCAGCGCCTCCGCGTGCTGTCCGACGACTTCCAGCTCGGAAATGTCGGCGCCATCTCGTACGAGCTCTCCGACATGTCGTACGTAGCAACCGGGCTGAGTGAGCAGGTGGCAGTCGTCGAAGTCCGCGGCACCATCGCTACCAGCGGCGACTCTTCGACGCTGCCGCTCGGCGATCTCCTACTCGACAACTTGGGCCAGGCCGAGTTGGACATGATGCAGCAAGAAGCCTCGACCGAGTCGATCGACGGCGAGTCCATCGTCGCAGTTGCCCGCGATGGCCGTTGGTACATCAGCTACTGGTACACGGTGGCCGAGGCCATGCGTGAACAGGTCGGGGCGCCGTTGCCCGACTTCGGTGCCGGTCCGGTACCCGATGGAGGAGACAGCCCGGAGGACCTCGTGGAAAAGTTCGTTGAACGCGCCACGAGCTTCGACATCGGCGGGATGATCGCTTCGCTCGACCCCGACGAAGCGGCGGCACTGTACGACTACTCGACGCTGTTCCTCGAAGATGCACAGGCGGCGCTCGATGAGGCCACAGCCGGGTCACGCGGCGTGTCGGTCGACGTCACGAGGGTTGACGTCCGAAGCGACGTCGATGGCGACAACGCCCAGGTCTGGGTGGAGGGCATCGCAGCCACCATCACCGCCGACGAGGGAAGCGCCGTCATCGATACCAGCGCCGCCTGCATGGTTCTGGTCGACGAGGGGTCCGGCGAATACTGCGCCGTCGACGAAGGCCTGCTCGAAGAGCAAGGTGCCGAATGGGGCGTGGCGCTCGACATCGGCGACTTCTTGCCGCCCTCGATCCGCATGCACCGCGTCGATGGAAAGTGGTACCTCTCGCCGGGGTCGTCGCTGATGTTGCCAATGCTCGACTTTGTGAGCACGGTCGAGCCGGACCAGTTGGAGCGCTGGGTAGCGAACCCCGACGTGGCGTTGACCGAGGCCCCACCGATGATCGACACCTCGCTGCTCATCGTCGGCGGCTTGATCGTCGGCGTGGCATTCTTCTACGCGTTCTCCACGCTCGGTGAAGCACTCAGTGATTTCGAAGGCGACTTCGCGGCATCCTCCGGTGTCGTGTCGGGAGAGGACCCGTTCGAATCAGAGCTCATCACCGTGTTTTTCGTCGACGCAGCCATCCCCGCCGGCACGCCGGTGAGCGAAGCGCTCCTCGACATCGAAGCGACACAATGGCCGATCGATTGGGTATCTGCCGATCACGTCACCGATCTCAACACGGTGCGCGGAATGGTTACCGCCGTCGACCTCTGGGAAGGCGAAGTGCTCACGCGCGACGCCTTCGTTTCGGAGGGTTCTGCATCCGGCACCGCAACGACGGTCGAGGACTCGAAGGACTCGGACCCGAGTGACGTTGACCTTCGTGACCCAAAGACCGGCGACCCAAAGACCGGCGACACCCAGCCCGGTGGCATCGATCTGGGAGGCATCGACTTCGGGGACGCGAGTAGCAGCGAGAACGAAGACGACAGCGTGCCGACCGTCAGCCCCACCACGACACAGTTCGTTCTGGGTCCGATCGGGTAGCGAAACCGGGGTTCGGCCGGCGTTGTCGTACCGGGTGAGTACGGTCGTGGCGTGACCGATTCATCGCCCGCACCTTCATTGATCGAACCGCCCCGGCCAACCGCGGCCGAAGTCGAGGCCGAACTCACGCAGCATGTCCAGGCCCTGGCCGGCCCCCAGGCAAAACCGCGCCCCGAGCAGCTGGCCGCGGTGACCGCGGTCGTCGCCGACCGACAGCGAACGTTACTGGTAGCGCGAACCGGCTTCGGCAAATCCGCGGTGTACTTCTCGGCCACCCGCATGCTGCGCGATCGCGGCTGGGGTCCAACCGTCGTCGTGTCGCCGCTCTTGGCGCTCATGCGCGACCAGGTGACCGCCGCCGAAAAGCTGGGCCTGCGCGCGGTCACCATCAACTCCTCCAACGTCGACGCCTGGACCGATTTGGAGGGGGCCATCGCCGCTGACGAGGTCGATTTGCTGCTCATCGCCCCGGAGCGGTTGGCGAATCCCGGCTTTCGGCGGCGGGTGTTCGACACGCTCCGGTCCCAGCCCTTCGCTCTGGTGTGCGACGAGGCCCATTGCATTTCCGATTGGGGGCACGACTTCCGGCCCGACTACCGCAGACTCCGGCAGCTCCTCGCCGAGCTTGCGCCGTGGACCCCCGTGCTGGCCACCACAGCAACGGCAAACCAACGGGTCACCGACGACGTCGCGGCCCAGCTCGGCGACGACACGCTCGTCCTGCGCACGTCGCTCGACCGGGCCTCGTTGCGGTTGTCGGTCGTCGATCTGCCCGACGACGCCCACCGCCTCGCGTGGCTCGCCGACACGATCGACGACATTCCCGGCTCCGGCATCATCTATTGCCTCACCGTCGCACAGGCGGAAACCACCGCGGCATGGCTGCGGTCCCAAGGCCGCAATGTTGCGGCCTATACCGGCGCGGTCGAACCCGATCAGCGTCTCGCGCTCGAGGCCGGGTTGCGCAACAACGATCTCAAGGCACTCGTCGCGACCTCCGCTTTGGGCATGGGGTACGACAAACCAGATCTGGCGTTCTGCATCCACCTCGGTCTGCCACCGTCTCCGGTGGCCTATTACCAACAGATCGGTCGCGCCGGCCGCGCCATCGAGGCCGCCGAAATCATCGCTCTCCCACGACCGACCGAGGACGCCGCCATTTGGCGGTGGTTCGAGTCGGTTTCGCTCCCCTCCGAGGAGGTCTGCCGCTCGGCACTCGACCAACTCTCACTCGAGCAGCCCACGTCGATTCCCGTCCTCGAGCAGTACGTCAACCTGGGACGCAATCGCCTCAGCACCCTGCTCAACATCCTTGAAGTGGACGGTGCCATCGAACGGGTTGGCGGCGGCTGGATTCGTACCGATCAGGACTGGTCGTACAACCACGAGCTCGCGACGTCGCTGCGCGAACTGCGTCGCGCTGAATCCGACCAAATGTTGAACTGGGCAGGACTCGCCACCTGCCGTCTGCGCTACCTGCGCGATGTGCTCGACGACAGCGAAGCGCAAGACTGCGGCCGCTGTGACCGTTGCACCGATCACACGTGGATGCGCGACGTCGATCAACAGCTCGTGGCACAGGCCCACGATCTGCTGCGAGGCGACGACCTCGTCATCGACCCCCGCAAACAATGGCCGTCCGGCCTCGATGAACCCCGGGGCAAACTACCCGCCGAGCACCGGGCATCGGCCGGGCGAGCGCTTGCCCGTCTCGGCGACGGCGGTTGGAATCCAATCGTCGAGCAGCTCATCCTCGCCGCCGACGCCGGCGAAACCATCGAGTTGCCCGAGCAGTTGCTCAGCGCGATCGCGGGGGTTTTGAAGCGTTGGGATTGGGAGCAACGGCCCACATGGATCTGCCCCATGCCCTCGCGCCGACGGTCGACCCTCATCGAGGCGGTGGCAGATGGTCTGAGCACGTTGGGAAAGCTGCCCATGCATCGCGCCCTCGTCGGTGAGTCGGGTACAAACGCGCCGGCCGACGCGTTTCAGTCAGACCAGGCGAACTCGGCCCATCAAGTGGTCAACGTGTGGCACCGCCTTCGGGTCGACGCCGACGCACTTCCCGATCCCGAGACCATGCGCGGCCCGGTGCTCTTGGTCGACGACGAGGTCGACAGCCGCTGGACCATGGCGGTCGCCGCGTGGCACCTCCGCCAAGTTGGATCCGGGCCGGTGCTGCCGTTCGCCCTCCGAGCCCGCTAGCAGCCGCCAGCCTCGACGGCCTACTAGGTTGACGAGATGCCGTACATCGATCCCACCTCCGAACAGTACCGTCGTGTCGTCGAGGACGCCGCGACCATCACCACGCCTATCCGGATGCTCAACCTGCTGAAGTTCCGCGACATCGCCGACTACGGGGACATTCCCGATCCGGCGGCCGGGGCCGGACCATCGACCGGCGCCGAGGCGTATGGCCGCTACGGCGAGATCGCCACCGTCGAGGTGGCGAACGTGGGCGGGTCGTTCTTCTACTACGGCCGCGCCGACATGACCGTGATCGGCCCCGAGACCGACGAATGGGACGTGGTGGCGGTTGTGGAGTACCCGAGCCGGGCCGCTTTCCTCGAAATGACCTCGAAGCCCTCCTACCGGGCAGGGGTCTTTCACCGCACGGCCGGACTCGCCGACACCCGCATCATCATGACCAGCTTCGGCGGATGAACCAGCGCCTCGTGCTGGTCCGCCACGGCGAGACCGAGTGGTCCAAGGTGGGCCGACACACGGGACGAACCGACATTCCCCTCACCGCTGCGGGCGAGACGGAGGCGCAACTGGTGGGGGAAACGCTGGCCTCGTGGTCGATCACTTCGAGCTTTTCCAGCCCACTCCAACGAGCCGTGACCACCGCGTCGCTCGCCGGATTCGATCCCCGGATCGACCCCGACCTGATGGAATGGGACTACGGCGAGGTCGAGGGACAGACGAACGACGACTACGTCCGGACCCATCCGAACTGGTCGAAGTGGGACGATCCGGTCCCCGCCGGCGAGCAGGTCCAAGACGTCGGCCGCCGGGCCGATGCCTTCCTGGAACGCATAGTTTCAGAAAGCACGGCTTCAGAAAGCACGGCTTCAGAAAGCACGGAGAACATCGCAGTGTTCGCCCACGGCCACTTCTTGTCGATCCTGATCGCACGGTGGCTGGATCTGTCGGCCCGGCAAGGCCGATGCTTCCCGTTGGCCACCGGCTCGTTGTCGGTGCTGACCTACAAGCGTGCAGACCGGGTCATCGAGATGGTCAACCACGCCTGTTGACTGCATCGCTCCGGCTGGGTGTGGTGAAAACGAAGAACGACCGCCAGCCGAAGCTGACGGTCGAGCTTCTGGATCAGGTGTGATCAGATAACGCGAACGTTCTGCGCTTCTTCACCCTTGCGACCAGGGGCGACGTCGAATTCGACAGTCTGACCCTCGTCGAGCGACTTGTAGCCCTCACCCTGAATATTGGAGTAGTGCACGAAGACGTCGTCGCCGCCATCGCGAGAGATGAAGCCGAAGCCCTTCTCAGAGTTGAAGAACTTTACGGTTCCGGTTATTGCCATTACTTGCTTCTCTTTTCATTCTGTCGCGAATCAGTCCGATTGACCATCGCGCTGCAAACGACCAAAGGATCATTCGCAGTCCGCTCAGCCTAACTCGTCGGGCGGGCCAATGCTCGCCAATGCGGGATTGCCCTACGACCGGCTCGGTGCTCGGACAGCGCCGAGGCCTCCAACGAAGCCCGTTTTGGCCGATCGGAGTGCGTGCCCAAACCTCCCCCAGTGCGCAAGCACCTGCGCGCCGTATCGTCGCTGAGCCCTGTGGGCACTGACTTTGCGCACGTGGTCACCATGGGCAGCGGCCCGCCGGTCCGACGCTGCGGCAAGTCCAGCTGGTAGAACGACACACCAGTGAACGAGGCCCAACTCCACACCCTGGCAAATCTGGTCACGCCGATGGCCATTCGGGTGATCGCTACGCTCGCGGTACCCGACCTGCTGTCCGACGGGCCCCGCAGCGCAGTCGATCTCGCAGCGTTGGTCGACGCTGATCCCGACGCGTTGGATCGCCTTTTGCGGCACCTCGCCGAGAATGCCGTGCTCGAACGGCTACCCAACGGCGACTACGCGTCGAATCCAACTACCGACCTCCTCCGCCGTGACCACCCATCGGGGTTGCGAGACCTCTACAACATCAGCGGCGCCATCGGACGAGCCGATCTCGCTTTCGTGCGGCTTCTCGATTCGGTACAGAACGGCGAGCCGAGCTTTCCCCGTCTCTTCGGACGCAGCTTCTGGGACGACCTCGCGATCGATCCGGAGCGCACCGCGTCATACGACGAGCAGATGGGGAACGACGTGGCCATGTGGGCCAACGAACTCGTCGATGCCTATGACTGGGGAAGCCTCGGCCACATCGTCGACGTCGGCGGCGGCAATGGCACATTGCTGGCCGCGCTGCTGCGCCACCACCCGGCGCTCACGGGTACGGTTTTTGAACGACCCGAGACTGCGAACGCGGCCCGGGCGGTATTCGAACGCGCTGGGCTCGAGGCGAGAAGTCACGTCGTCGCCGGAAGTTTCTTCGAGCGGTTGCCGTCAAAGGCGGGTGGCTACCTCTTGTGCGCCGTGCTGCACGACTGGGACGACAAGGACGCCGTGGCCATCCTGCGCCGGTGCAAGGCGGCCGCCACCGCAGACTCGCGGATCCTCATCGTCGAGAAGACCGGTGCAGCCGGCACCCCACCGAGCTCCGAGATGGATCTTCGGCTGCTGGTGTATTTCGGTGCTCGAGAGCGATCCTTGCGCGACCTCGGCCTGCTGGCGATGAGAGCCGGCCTTCAGCCCACTGGCGTCGTCGAGGTCGGATCGTTGTCGATTCTCGACTGCGTGGTCGACGCGGACGGCCCATAGCGGTCTCGAACGGGTTGGCGAGATCGCCGTCGGCCGACCCTGTGGCAGCGCCACGATGCAACTACCAACTGCCGCCCCCACCGCCGCCGCCGCCACCACCGACACTGCCGCCCCCACCGCCGCTGCTGGAAGGCGCTTGCGCCGCTGACGAGGTTGCCCGACCGAGATCGGAAGCGACATGGGTGAGGTACAGCGCTCGGGTGTCGATCTCGGCGGCAACGCTCGAACGCTCGAGCGATTTGGTCCAGCGATCGATCTCGCCGACGGCAACAGCCCATGCGGTGTATTCCAGCAACATGCCCATCTCTGCCGCCTGGTCGGCGTGGCGCGCATCGGAATCGTGAATGAAGCGACGGAACGATTCGACGCGGAGCCACAACCCGCTGCCTTCGGGGGTACGAATCTTCAACTCCCAGCTGCGCAGCAGTGTCGAAAACGCCACGCCTCCGATGAGCGCGGCAACGATGACTCCGCTCAGCCAGCCCTCACCCCACCGATTGGCCAAAGCCGCACTCCCGACGAGGGCGCCGATGCCAAGGACCAGCCCGAGAACGCCGCCGACGCGAGCCCGCCGCATCTGTTGGTCGCCAACCGGGTCCCAGAGACCGGAGGACTCGTGCCACGCGTTCAGGTCGCCGTCGAGTCGGGTCCACGCCTTCGCGAATACGGGGTCGTACTTTCCGAGGGGAACCGTGCTGCGGCCGCCGAACATCGAACTCAACACGTCGACACCGGGGGGATGGGCGGCGCTTTGGCTCAGGGTGATGTTCTTTCCCTCGCCGGCGAACTCGAGTTCGCCCTCTATCGCCCTTTCAACCAACCAGGCGACCTTGTGATCGGGCTTGGCGCGTTCGTCGAGGAGTACGCCGCCCTGCCACGCGCTCAGCTCTTTCGGCGGAACAAACTCGGTCGTCGCCATGTCACCGAGCTCGTCATGATCCACACGTCGGACCGCGTAGTCGGCATCGTCGCCCGGTCCGAACGCTGCGTCGGCACTGCCGCCCGCCCAGACGTGCTCCCGACCGGCCCGTCGCACCACCGCCGAGGCAACAAGGCCGCCGAGCAACGCAGCAATCGCTGCGGCGATGGCCGGCTTGACCACACCGGTGCCGGGGTCGGTGACGTCTCCTGCCGGAAGCACCGGCGCGATCGGCGCGGCGCTCAGCGGCGCCCCGAGCAGGCCGGAAACGGTGACGCCCTCCCCCGGGTCAAGCTTGTCGACCGAGACGATCACGTGTCCGGGCTCGACCTCTCGCGCCGTACAACCACCCCAAGATCCGGCGAGACCCAGAGAGCACTGCACGTCGGTCAGGTCATTGCCCGAAACGACGTGCACCTCGACATTGCGGATCGCCACCTGCCAGTCGGTCCCGATGGCGTTCCAGGCGAAACGGATCGGTCCCGAACCCGGATTGATGACGTTCGCCGGAAGCGCGCGGATCGGATAGGAAATCGTGTATCGATGTCGTCCATGGACGGTGCTGACCGGGTCGCCGATGCGGATGCGCGTCTCGTCATAGTACGGCTCGACCGTGAACTGATCGGGCGCGGTGGGCGACGAGACCACGATTGCGGCACCCGGATCGAGACCGGGGATATCTCGAAAGATGCCATGGCGTCGCTCGACGCCGAAGTCGTAGTCGATGACCTCGACGACGTTTGCGTTTGCGTCGTTGTCGACCTCGGCCAGAACCCAGTAGCCGTCGATGCGTTCGGTGTCGCCGGCCGCCGCCGCAATAGCGGCGATCACCCCGAAGGCGACCGCGCCGAGCACGATGATGATGAGGTCGCGTCTACGTCGTTTGCGGTGCGCCATGGTCCCCGAAGTATCGCACGCCGGTGCCGCGGCCAGGGGGAATCGGACGATGCGTCAGCGACGCTTCCGGGCCTTGCGCTCCTGTGATCGTTCCCACTTCTTTTGGCGGCTGCGACACGCCTTGCGGCAGTACCGATGGTTCACGCTGCGGGTTTCGAAGAGTTCGCCGCACCTCCAGTACGCACAGCTCGCGAGCCGCTCGGGATCGAAGTCCTGCTCCTCGGGATGCCGGCCGTCGGGATGCTGGTCGTCCGACTGCTCGTTCGA
The DNA here is from genome assembly GCA_965531045.1 of uncultured Acidimicrobiales bacterium. Lineage (GTDB taxonomy): Bacteria > Actinomycetota > Acidimicrobiia > Acidimicrobiales > SHLQ01 > CBESNZ01. Next base: position 2,131 of record CBESNZ010000046.1, on the reverse strand, counting down.
TCGGGACCGCGCGGACATGACGGCGACCCTAGCGGCGTCCCCAGGGGTGAGCAGCGCAGCGAGCGATCCGCAGAATTCGGCTCACTCGTTCGCTGCGCGTTTGCTACCGTGCAATCCATGGAGTGAAAGCGAGTGCCCCAACCGACGTCCCCGGCCGGCCGACGTCAATCGTTCGGATGTGCACATGCCTGCAGGCGCTTCACCAGTCACCGTCACGCTCGCCGAGCTTTCGCTGGCCCGGGGACCCAACCCGGTGTTGGTCGACGTCGACCTCACCATCACCGGACACTCGCGCCTCGCCGTCGTCGGCCGCAACGGCATCGGCAAGTCGACCCTGCTGTCCGTGTTGGCGGGTGCGCTCGAGCCCGACGCGGGTCGCCGCATCGTCGCGCCGCCTACCGCCTCGGCCGGCCTCCTTCGACAACAACTCGATCGATCCACCGAGTTCACCGGGCGCGATCTGCTGCGTGATCGAACCGGCGTCGCGCAAGCACAAATTGCGTTTGATGCGGCGACCGACGGACTCGCGGCCGGCACCCCCGGCGCCGACCTTCGCTACGACCTCGCGTTGGCGACTTCGACCCGGACCGGTGCGTTCGATTTTGATGCTCGTGTCGAACTCACTGCGGCCGAGGTCGGACTGGCGCCCGAGGTGCTCGACCGGCCCACCGCGGTGCTCTCGGGCGGCGAGGCCAGTCGCATCGGTTTGATGCTGCTCCTGCTCAGTCGGCACGACATCGCCCTGCTCGACGAGCCCACAAACGACCTCGACACCGCCGGACTCACGGTTCTCGAAGCTTGGGTCAACGGTTTTCCCGGCGGCATCGTGGTGGTGTCGCACGACCGATGGTTTCTGGAGCGGACCGTCAGCTCGGTACTCGAGATCCACGAGAACGTCCACACCGTCTCACTCTTCCACGGCGGGTGGGACGCGTTCACGACCGACCGTGCGGTCGCTCGTTCCCACGCCGAACGCGATCATGCGAACTACGTCGACGAACGCGACCGGCTCCGTCGCCGCGCTCAAACCCAGCGGGAATGGGCCGCCCAGGGCGCGGCGAGGGCGAAGAAGAACCCTGCCGATGGCGACAAGTTCATCAAGGCACGAAATGTGGCTCAGACCGAGAAACTCGCGGGCAAGGCGAGTGCCACAGAGCGCGCGGCCGAGCGCCTGGAGGTTGTCGAGAAGCCTTGGGTCGGCTGGGACCTCAGATTCTCCATCGCCGCCGCTGAGCGCAGCGGAAAGGTCGTCGCTGCCCTCGACGAGGCGGTCATCGCCCGGGGGTCGTTTCGTCTCGGCCCACTCGACGTCGAAATTCGATACGGGGAGCGCGTGGCCATTGCCGGCGCCAACGGAACCGGCAAGAGCACGCTCATCGACGCACTCTTGGGCCGAGTCGAAATCACGACCGGCCGTCACACGCTCGGGACCAACGTCGAGGTCGGCGAACTCGATCAGCATCGGCGCCGGTTCGACGACGGCGATCAGTCGCTGCTGTCGGTCTTCTGCGAGCTCGCCGACCACACCGTAAACCAAGCCCGATCGGTGCTCGCCAAGTTCGCCATCGACGCCGAGACGGTCGACCGATCCGCCCGACTGATGTCCCCCGGTGAACGCACCCGTGCGCAACTGGCGCTGTTTCAGGCGAGGGGCGTGAACCTGCTCATCCTCGACGAGCCGACCAATCATCTCGATCTGCCTGCAATCGAACAGCTCGAGGAGGCGCTGACCACCTACGAAGGCACGCTCATCCTGGTCACCCACGATCGCCGTTTTCGCGATGCTGTCGAGATCGATCGGACGATCACACTCCGCCTACCGCGGTTCATCGAGTAACCAGGCTTCGGCGAGCCAGTCGAGCAGCTGCTGATCGACCTCTGCTGCGTCGGCCACGTTGACCACGTGAAAATACCGCCCAGCGTGCTCGATCACCTTGCGGCTCAACCGCGAACTGCTGAGCCGGCGATCGAGGTTGAAGGCGACTGCGACCCACTTTGTCATTGTCCGCAACTGCACGAAGCTCGTACGGCGTTTGAAGAAGATGCCGACCGACACCGGCTCGAACCAGACGTCGGCATCAAGCGTCCGAAGGTGGTCGCGCACGGCCTCGAAGATCGGCCGCTCGAACGC
>CBESNZ010000045.1:0-13595 GCA_965531045.1 uncultured Acidimicrobiales bacterium | reverse complement strand
TTCGTCGGCGAGCCGATTGCCGCCGTGGTGGCCGACACGTACGGGCAAGCCGTCGACGCCGCCGAGATGGTCCTCGTCGACTACGACCCCCTCCCGGCCGTCATCGACCCTCGGACCGCCGAAGCGAACCCGAGCTTGTTGTTCGAGGAACTCGGCACGAACCTCGCCCGCGCTTCCGGGCAGGATTTGGGCCTCGACTTCAGCGGTTGCGAAGTCGTCGTCTCGATCGACGTCGACAACAACCGAATTTCCGCGGCGCCGATCGAGGGTCGCGTCGCTGCGGTGGCCTACACCGACGACGGCCGACTCACCTGTTGGTCGAGCACCCAAGGCGCTCACCCCGCCCGTCAGAAGATCGCCGACGCCCTCGGACTCGACGCCGAGATGGTTCGAGTCATCATCCCCGATGTCGGCGGCAGCTTCGGGGCGAAGGGCGGTCCCGGCAATGAAGAGTGCCTGCTGGGCGACCTCGCGAAGAAGGTCGGCCGCCCGCTGCGCTGGGCCGACACCCGGACCGAGAACCTGCAAGCGATGGGCTGGGGGCGATCGCAGTACAACACGATCACGCTCGGCGGCACCCGAGACGGCGACTTCACCCACCTGCAATTCGACTGCCTGGCCGAGTCCGGCGCATACGGCGGGGCGGGCATGTTCATGCCGGCGTTCACCAAGATGATGGTGCAGGGGGTGTACGAGATCGAGAACGTCTCGTTTCTCACCAAAGCCGTGTTCACCAACGCCGCGCCGATCGAAGCGTTCCGTGGCGCCGGTCGCCCCGAAGCGGCGGCCGCGATCGAGCGGGTCGTCGATGCCTTTGCCGCCGAAGTCGGCATCGGGCCGGTCGAGGTTCGACGTCGCAACTACATCGACTCCGACCGCTTCCCCTACCTCACCGCCGGGCGCGTGACCTACGACTCGGGCGACTACGAGGCCACACTCGACACCGCGCTGGCGGCCGCCGGGTACGACGACCTTCGATCTGATCAGGCCGAGCGACGCGCTCGCGGCGATCGCATCGAACTCGGCATCGGGTTGGCGACCTACGTCGAGATCACGGCGCCCGGCGGAGCTCCGACCATTACCGAGCTCGGCTCGGTGGAACTTCGACCCGACGGCACCGTCCTGGCTCGATCGGGCGCCACGCCGTTCGGTCAAGGCCACCACACCACCTGGGCGATGATCATCGCCGACAAGATGGGCGTCTCGATCGGCGATGTCGAGCTGATCACCGGCGACACCGATGCCCTCGAGTCCAGCAACACCACCGGCGGGTCGCGCTCGGTGCAGATCGCCGGATCGGCGCTCGACAACGCAGCGGCGAAGATGGTCGAAGCCGCCCGCTCGGTGGCCGCCGACGTGCTCGAAGCGGCCGAGGTCGATCTCGTGCTCGAAGGTGGCCGCTTCCACGTTGCGGGGACGCCGGCAAAGTCCGTCGGCTGGGCTGACGTCGCCGAGGCGAGCCCCGAACCGCTGGTCACCCACAACGATTTTTCGCAGAGTGCACCGACGTTCCCCTTCGGCACGCACATCGCGGTCGTGGAAGTCGACACCGAGACCGGCAAGGTCGAACTCAAGAGATTCATCGCCGTCGACGACGCCGGAACGCTCATCAACCCCCTGCTCGCCGCCGGTCAGATCCACGGCGGGTTGGCTGCGGGGATCGCCCAGGCCCTGTTCGAACACGGCACCTTCGACGAAGACGGCAACCTCGTCGCCTCGAACTTCGCCGATTACACGATCGTCTCTGCGGCCGAACTTCCGATGTTCGAGCGCGTCGAGTCGATCACCCCGACGCCGCTCAACCCGCTCGGGGCCAAAGGCATCGGCGAATCGGGCAGCATCGGTTCGACCCCCGCCGTGCAGAACGCCGTGATCGACGCACTGTCGCCGTTTGGCATCCGCCACCTCGATATACCGCTCACGCCCCTTCGGGTGTTCGAGGCCATCCAGGCTTCGTCGCTCTGACGCTGTCGACCCGCCTCCCGGCGCCATCTGACGGCAAGCCCTTTCGCGTCTTGCGTTGTGCATCTACCCTTTGGTCGCACCCCGCGATCCGCAGCACGGCCGGTCGCGTGCTTGCTGGAGCCCACGATGCACATACTCTTCGCCGACCGATTCGATAAGTCCCGTCTCGGCAAGCTGACCGACGCCGGACATACGGTCGAGGTCCGTCCCGACTTGGACGCCGGCGCGTTGCCCGAAGCCATGGGCGGCGTCGATGTCCTCGTCGTACGGAGCACGGAGGTCACCGCCGATGCGATCGTTGCCGCCGACCGACTCTCACTCGTGATTCGAGCCGGGGCCGGGGTCGACACCATCGACCGACAGGCGGCGGCCAACAGCGGCGTCTACGTCTGCAACGTTCCCGGGCAAAACGCCATCGCGGTCGCCGAGCTCGCCATGAGCTTCCTACTGGCCCTCGACCGTCACGTGGTCGACGCCACGGTCGATCTTCGGGCCGGACAGTGGAACAAGGCGAAGTACACCAAGGCCACCGGCATCTACGGTCAACACTTGGCCATCGTCGGCTTGGGGGACATCGGTTTGGCCTTGGCCGAGCGAGCCAAAGGCTTCGGCATGACCGTCTCGGCACAACGCAAGGCGAACCGGTCCGCCGAAGTCGAGCAGCGCATTCGATCGATCGGTATTCGTATGGTCGACTCGCAGGTCGACCTGCTACGCGAGGCGGACGTCGTCTCGGTCCATGTGCCGTCGAACGCGGATACTCGCCACCTGGTCGACGCCGAATTTCTCGGGCAGATGCGCGACAACACGATCCTCCTCAACACCTCGCGCGGCGATGTCGTCGACGAGCAGGCATTGCTCGACGCCCTCGACAACCGGGGCCTTCGAGCAGGCCTCGACGTCTTCGCCGACGAACCGGGATCATCCACGGGCGACTTCAGCTCCGTCCTAGCGGCCCACCCGAGCGTGGTCGGGAACCACCATGTCGGAGCCTCGACCGACCAAGCGCAGGCGGCGGTGGCCGACGGCACCATCGCAGTCATCGACGACTTCGCTGCGGGCAGAGTTGCCAATTGCGTCAACATGGCGACGCTCGAGTCCAGTCACTGCACCCTCGCAATTCGGCACCTCGACCAGGTTGGCGTGCTGGCCAAGGTCTTTGCTGCGCTGCGAGCCGGAGGGATCAACGTGCAGCAGATGTCGAATCAAGTGTTCGCCGGTGGCGTTGCAGCCGTCGCAACCATCCGCCTCGGGGGGAATCCGACCGACGAGGTCCTCGCCGAGATTCGATCGATTGACGAAGTGCTTTCCGCCACGATCCGGTCGGGCGAGTTCGCCTGATATGGCGTCGCTCCAACCTACGCATGCGGGCCTGCTTCGAGCGGACTTCGTCGACGACGTCGCCTCCCCCTCTTTCGATTCACTGAGCCTGTCCGAACGCCAACAACTGCGCCTCGCCAAACCGCTCAGCTACCTCAACGTCACCCGCTCCCCCGACGACGAACCCGTGGGCACTTGGGCCTCCACCGCCGACCTGCTCCAGGCATGCCGAACCACCCTCGACACCATCCTCGAACTCGACGCATTCGACCTCAGCCGACCCAGCGGGTTCTACGGGTACGAGCTGCTCACGGAGGGTCACCGGCAGCTCGGCCTCGTGTGCGACGTCGCGGTTGACGATCTCGTGAACCGCGCCATACGGCCGCACGAGGAAACCAAGATCGAGCGGGCCCGACTCCTGGCCGAACACCTCACGGTCGTCGAAGCGCAGTCCAGTCCGATCGCGGTCGGCTTCCGGTCGACGCCCGGAGCCGCCGCCGCGCTGCATGCGGCATGCGATGGGCCGGCCGACCTCACCATCGATACCGGCGACGATCTCGTGCAGCGCGTCTGGCGTATCTCCACCGAGGACGCCGAACCGATCGTTGCAGCGATCGGCGAAGCGCCGCTTTACCTCATCGATGGTCACCACCGGGCGGTTGCCAGTATCGAGCGGCAGCGCACGACATCTGATCCTGCGGCCGACAGCATCCTCGCCGCCGTGTTCCCCGCCGACGAACTGCGGCTGCTCGAGTACAACCGGTGGGTACAAGAAATCGGTCCGCGGACCATGGCCGAGGTGCTCGCCGATCTCTCGGTGCGCGTTGGCCTCGAACCCGTCGCCGAAGCAGACCAGGCCCGACCCACCCGGGCCGGCCAATTGGGCGTGTACGTCAGCGGCCAGTGGTACCGCGGCTCGCTGGCGCCGCAACTGGATCCAACGGCAACCCGCATCATCGATCGCACGGATCCCGTCGTACTCCAGCGCAAGGTTCTGGCGCCGACGTTCGACATCCTCGACGCTGAATCCGACCAGCGGTTGCAGTACCTCCCGGGCGGACAGCCCGCCCAGGAGATCGCCGACCACATCGATGCCAACGGCGGCATCGCTTTTCTCCTCGCACCGCTGGAACTCGACGTCGTCTGTCAGGCCGCCGATGCAGGCGAGGTGCTGCCCCCGAAGTCCACCTACTTCGAGCCGAAGGTTCGCTCCGGAGTGTTCCTCCGAACCGTCGGTAGCCGTCGGTAGGATCGCTGCGCCGACGACCCACCGAAGGACCCGCACCATGGTCGAACCCGACTTCTTGCGATTCGACACGCTGGCGCTCCACGCCGGCCAACAACCCGACGAAGCCCACGGGTCACGGGCGGTGCCGATCTACCAAACCACGAGCTACGTGTTCGACGACACCGACCATGCCGCGGCGTTGTTCGACCTCCAAGCGCCTGGGCACCTCTACAGCCGCCTGTCGAACCCGACGGTGGCCGTGCTCGAAGAACGCCTTGCGGCGCTGGAGGGCGGCGTGGCGGGCCTGTGCACCGCCAGCGGAACGGCGGCACTCCACCTCGGTCTCGCCACCATCGTCAGCGCCGGCGACCACGTCGTCGCCAGCCGCAACATCTATGGCGGGGCACACAACATGCTCACCCATACGATGCCGCGCTTCGGGGTCAGCACGACATTCGTCGATCCTTACGATCACGACGAGATCGCGGCAGCCATCCAGCCCAATACCAAGGTGGTGTTCGCAGAAACCCTGGGCAACCCGGGCATCGAAGTGCTCGATACGCCAGCCGTCGCCGACATAGCGCACGCCGCCGGGGTACCACTGATGGTCGACAACACGTTCGCGACGCCGTGGCTCTGCCGTCCCATCGACCACGGCGCCGATCTGGTGCTGCACTCGGTCACCAAGTTCCTCGGCGGTCACGGCATCGCGCTCGGTGGAGCACTGATCGATGGCGGAACATTCGACTGGGAGGCGAGCGACCGCTTTCCCACCCTGACCGAACCCTACGAGGGCTACCACGGCATCGTGTTCGCCGAAGAGTTCGGACCGTCCGCCTTCGCGATGCGGGCCCGGGCGGAGGGGCTGCGGGACTTCGGCGCGTGCCTTTCCCCTACCAACGCGTTTCATTTGCTGCAGGGCGTCGAAACCCTCCCGGTCCGCATGGCTCGCCACATGAGCAACACCGACGCGGTCGTCGCTGCGTTGCTGGAGCATCCCGCGGTGTCCTGGGTTCGCCATCCATCGGTGCCCAGTCACCCCGACCACGCGCTCGCCAAATCACTCTTCCCCAAAGGCGCGGGTGCCATCGTCAGCTTCGGCATCGTGGGCGGCCGGTCCGCGGGCCGAACCTTTATCGAGTCGGTGCAGTTGGCCAGCCACCTCGCCAACGTCGGCGACGCGAAGACCTTGGTGATCCACCCGGCGAGCACGACCCATCAGCAGCTGGCCGACGACGCGCTCCTCGCATCCGGCGTCAGCGACGACCTCGTGCGCCTCTCGGTCGGCCTCGAAGATCCGGCCGACCTCATCGACGACCTCAGCCGAGCGTTGAAAGCGAGCCAGCGCTGATGGAGTTCTCTGTCGACGGTCGCACCGTCAACGCCACGATGGCCGGCGGCTCACTCGATACCGTCGGCCCTGCGGTGCTCCTACTGCACGGCTCGGGCATGGACCGATCCGCCTGGCAGTTTCAGACCCGCTACCTCTCGGCGCACAACGTCCGAGCCATCGCCGTCGACCTGCCCGGCCACGGCCGAAGCGCCGGCCCGGCGTTGGATTCGGTCGAACTGCTCGCCGCGTGGACGCACGCGACCGTCGATGCGCTTGGGCTCGGCCCAACCCACCTGATCGGCCATTCGATGGGTGCGCTCATCGCCATCGAGACCGCGGCGACGTTCCCCGACTCCGTGAGCGCCGTCTCCCTGCTCGGCGCCGCTGCGTCGATGGGGGTCCATCCCGAACTCCAGGCCGCTGCCGACACCGACGACCCCAGAGCAGCGGCCCTCATGACCGCCTGGGGACATGGTCGAGCGGCCCACGTCGGCCAGCACGCCTCCCCCGGCACCTGGGCGTTGGGTGGTTCGTTGCAACTCATCGCCCGAACGCCGCCCGGGACACTCGGGATCGACCTCGCATTGTGCGATGCGTATGACGGCATGCTCGCCGCCGCCATCGCAGTGACGTGTCCGGTCCAGCTGCTACTGGGGCTTCAGGACAAGATGACGCCGCGCAAGGCCGCCCAACCACTCATCGACGCGTTGACCCAACCGACGGTTCACGATCTCGAGTGCGGCCACATGATGATGTGGGAAAAGCCGCACAGCGTCAGACGGCTGTTGTACGACTTCGTACGGGCAGCTTCGTCCTAGGCCCGCCGCTGGGGGCGACCTACGTTTCAGGCGTCGAGGACGGCGCCGGCGTTCTCGGTGACCAGCGGCTCATTTGACCAGGGAAACTCGATCCAGTTGGCGACGCGCTTCCACACGTACTCGCACTTCACCAGCGAGTGGGGCTTCTCGTACAGCACCGCGCTTCGCACGTCGGCGACCGTGTCGAGCGAGAAATTGCGGACCAACTCAAGGGTGTGCCCCGTGTCGGCGACATCGTCGGCGATCAGCACGTTCTTGTCGCTCAGATCGACGACGTCGATGTAGGGGGTCAACATGACCGGCATCTCGAGGCGTTCATCGACACCGGTGTAGTACTCGACATTCATGACAAACAGATTCTTCACCCCGAGTGCGTAGCCGAGCGACCCCGCGACGAAGAGCCCACCGCGCGCGATCGCGAGGATGATGTCGGGCACGTAGCCATCCTCGGCCACCATGTGGGCGAGTTCGCGTACCGCGGTGCCATAGGTGGACCAATCGAGGATCTCACGCTCGTTGCCGGCGTTGTCTGTGGATGCCATCGACGCAATCTAGTACCCGGCGGGAACACCGATGCGAACTCGGGCGATCACCGGACCGAAGTGGATGCAAATTGCATGACATTGTATGTTAGGTAGTCTGCGCATCTCTGATGCGCCGGGCGTCCAGAGGGAGACACCGTGATCGCCGCCAGCATTCTCGCCGTCGTCACCATCGGTATGTTCGTCGCGGTCTTCATGATGGCATCCGGCCACTCCCGCAATGCCGCCGCCGGCCCAGCACCCGAGAACGACGGCGATGGCGATGGCGATGGCGATGGCGATGGCGCCGACATCATCGATCTGAGCGCCTACGAACCCCGAACCCTCGAACCGGCGGGTTCAGAGCTCCACACGATCGACCTTCGGCACGCACAGACCTGGCACATCGGCGGCTCACACCCCTCCCTCGGGCTCCCCGGAGATCGAGGAACGGCTCACAACGGTCTGGCCGTTGCACCCCAGCCCGACCTCACGCTGATCGACGGCGGTGGTGAAAGCCCCGATACGGTTCCGGCCGACCGGGTCAGTCGAGTCCTGCGCGTGGTCGATCATGAGCCGCACGCCTATTTCGAACTGATCAACCTCATGGATTGGGCCGAGAACCGCGATCGGTCCCCCACCTAGCACCTCGGTGGTGCCGGGCTACGCCTTGACCTCGTAGTAGAGGTTCACCGGATCCTCGAAATCGTGTTGCTCGAACCTGGTGAAGCCTGCCGCCTCGGTCATCCGTCGGGCCACGCTCGGGGGCAAACCCAACGTTCCCAGGCCGGTTGCGTCAGGTTCGGACATTGCCGACTGCAGGCAAGTTGCGATCGAGGTTGCATACATCATCGCGAGCATGGGGTTCTTGCGATTCGACGCGTAATCGTCGGCGCACTTGATGTCCTTGATCAACCACGATCCTTCGGGGGCGATAGCGCGACGAATGGCGGCCATGGCCACGTCGGGTCGAGGCATGTCGTGCAGGCAGTCGAAGGTGAGGACCAGGTCGTAGTCGGCACCAGCCGGCACATCGGCGGCGGTGGCCTGGTGGAGCGTGACGTTCGAGAACCGGTCGAGACGCTCGCGCGCCCGCTCGAGCGCATGCTCGGACGGGTCGTAGCCGACGAAGGACGCGTCGGGAAACGCTTCGGCCATCAACTCGAGCGCTACGCCGGCACCACAGCCGATGTCGGCGACACGGCCCCCCGCCTCGAGCGCGGCGACCACGCCCGACAACGCCGGAAGCACCTCGGGGACCAACAGTTCGCGCGCCGACGGAGCGAGAAGTCGTTCCACCTGATGCGCCGTCGATGCGCCGAGCTGGTCGTAACTCAAACCGAGGCCGGTGCGAAACGAATCGTAGATTCCCTCCATCACGTCGGGCGGGCGCGGCTCGCTGAAGGCGCCTGCTGCAAATGCCCGATGGCCGTCGTCGGCCAACGCCGGCACCGACTCCGGGGCCAACTCGAAAACGTTCCCATCCTCGGTCTCGAGCAGCTCGGCGGCTGCTTGCGCGCGCAACCATTCGAGTAGCCACCGCTCGTGAAGACCGGTTCGCTCGGCCAACTCGGCCGCTCGCAGCGGCCCTGCGCCAGCCATGGCCTTGTACAGGCCGAGCCGATCTCCGAGGTGCACCGTGAAGGCGACCATCTCGGCCTGTTTGATCTGCCAGACCTTGTACGCGAAAAGCTGTACTTGGTCCGGATCGAGTTCGTGGTGTGTCATTGGCGAGTACCGGCTCAGACGTTCGGAATCTCGGCACCGATGGTGGTGCTGTCGCCGTGACCGGTGTGCACCACGGTGGCTTCGGGGAGGACCATCAGCTTGCGCGCGATGCTGTCGAGCAGCACCCGCTCGCTGCTGAACGTGCCGCCGGTCGCGCCGGGACCACCGTTGAACAAGGTGTCACCGCTGAACACGACGCCGTCGGCCCCGATCGACAGACAAACACCGCCGGGCGAATGGCCCGGCGTGTGCAGCACCTTCACCTCGGCTCCGCCAACTTCGATGATGCGGCCATCGGAGAGCGTATCGTCGAGGCGACGGTCGGGATAGACGACCTCCCAAAGGACCGAATCGTCGGGGTGCAGCCAGATCGGCGCGTCGGTCGCTTCGGCCAACTCGGCCGCGGCGTTGATGTGGTCATTGTGCGCATGCGTGCAGACGATGGCTTTGACGGTGCGGCCGTCGATGCCGGCGACGATCGGTCGGTGGTCGTGCGCCGCGTCGATGACGATGACCTCGCGGTCGTCTCCCACGAGCCAAATGTTGTTGTCGACCTGATGATCTTCGCCGTCATGGCTGAAGATGCCGCTGGTAATCACTCGATCGATTCGCATGCTCACAACACCACCACCGATCGGAGGACTTCGCCGGCTTCCATCTTGTGGAACGCCGCCTCGACATCTTCGAGGCCGATCGTCTCGCTGACGAATCGGTCGAGGTCGAGGCGCCCTTGCAGGTACAGGTCGATCAGCATGGGAAAGTCGCGCGATGGCAGACAATCGCCGTACCACGACGACTTCAGGGCGCCGCCTCGGCCGAAGACGTCGATGAGGGGAAGCTCGATCTTCATCTCGGGGTTCGGCACGCCGACCAGCACGACCGTGCCAGCCAGGTCTCGGGCGTAGAACGCCTGCTCGTACGTTTGCGGCAGTCCGATCGCCTCGATCACCACGTCGGCGCCGTTGCCGTTGGTGAGCTCGCGGATCGATTCGACGACGTCCTTTTGACCAGCGTTGATCGTATGGGTGGCGCCGAACTCCTTGGCCCACTCCAGCTTCTGATCGTCGAGATCGACCGCGATGATGGTGTGCGCTCCGGCCAGCGCGGCGCCGGCGATGGCAGCATCGCCGACCCCACCGCAACCGATGACGGCAACCGAATCCCCGCGACCGACCTCGCCGGTGTTCATCGCCGCGCCGAGTCCGGCCATGACGCCACACCCGATGAGGCCGGCGACCTCGGGCCTGGCGTCGGCGCTCACCTTGGTGCACTGGCCTGCGTGGACGAGTGTCTTTTCGGCGAAGGCGCCAATGCCGAGGGCGGGACTCAGCTCGACGCCGTCGAGGGTCATCTTCTGCGTGGCGTTGTGCGTGTCGAAGCACTGATGGGGCCGACCGCGCTTACACGCTCGACATTCGCCACAGACCGCTCGCCAGTTCAAGATGACGAAATCGCCCGGTTCCACCGAGGTCACGTCGTCTCCGACCGACTCGACGATGCCAGCGGCCTCGTGGCCGAGCAGGAACGGAAACTCGTCGTTGATCGCACCCTCGCGGTAGTGGAGATCGGTGTGGCAGACACCGCAGGCCTGAATCTTGACCACCGCCTCCCCCGGTCCCGGGTCGGGAACGTCGATCATCTCGATCGTCACGGGTGCGCCTTTGGCCTTCGCCACGACGGCTCGAACTTGTTGGGCCACGGTGAGACTCCTCATTCCAATCGCTGGTACGGCAGTCGCGATGTTGACCGACGCCTCTGACCCCGGCGACCGTAGTGGTCCGGGAACGCCCGCGCAGCCTTCTCGAGGTCGGAACTTCGACGATCGTGGAGCGGGTGCTACGAACCGGCGGGGGCGTCCTGGCCTTCGGGCTCACCCCGGGCCTCGTCGAGCAGCGCCGCCTGACAATCAACCCGCCCCTCCCAATTGATCTGGTCGAGCTCGTTCTCACTGATTCGCAGCACGTCACAGGGCGTCGGCCACGGTTCGCCGAAAGCGATCAGGCTGTTGGGATTGATCGGGTCGCCGAGTAGCCGTACCTCGAAGTGCAGGTGCGGCCCCGTCGAGTATCCCGTCGAGCCGATCAGACCGATCAACTCGCCGCGGCCAACCTCTTGCCCCTCGATCACGGCGAAGGAACTCTGATGCGCATACAAGGTCGCGATTTGGTTGCCGTGGTCGATAACCGTCACCAAACCGTAGCCCTGGCGCTGTTGGGCGTACACGACGGTCCCGGCCGCGGCGGCACGGATATCGTCACCCATTGCCGCCCCCAGATCGATGCCGTTGTGCATCCGGACCGTGTTGAATATCGGATGAAGGCGGGGCCCGAACAGCCCTGGCTGGGCTCCGGCGGTCGGGGGTGAGAAGCGCGGCAAGATGTCGGCTTGCGCTTGACCTGCTTGGCGGGTCTTCAAGACCCCGGCAATGCCGTCGGAATCGGTCTGCAGGTAGTTCAGCCGTTCTTCATAGTTGGCCTTTTCCGACTGGATCGCTGCAAGCGCCTCACGGTTCGTGGCGACGAGCTCGACCACCTGGGAACGAAGCAGGAGCAGCTGTTGTTCACTGGCGCGGAGCTCGGCCTCCTTGTCCACAACCTCGTCACGGGCGTCGTTGGCGACGGTTTCGGCCCGCTTGAGCGCCTCGGCGACCGCTATCGCCTCCGCTTCGAGTGCTTCCACCCGCTCGATGAGGCGCTGTTGGGTTCCGAGCAACACTTCGCCATAGGTCCTCGCCGCCGCCAACTCGTTCATGAGACCTTGGCCAAATACCTCGAGCTCGGCAGTGCCACGACGACCGCCGGCGACATACGCCTCGACCGCCTGGTGTCGCAGATCCTCGCGCTCACCGGCGAGCTCGCTCTGCACGCTGTTGAGCGTGACCTCGGAGTCTTCCAGCTGCACTTCCGCCACCAGCACCTTCGCATGAGCGAGTTGGAGCTGCCCCGCAACGACGCCGAGCCGGTGTTCGAGCTTGATTACCTGATCGTCGATCCCGATCAGCTGCAGCTCCGAAGCTTCGTAGGCAGCGAGCGCCACGGCTTCATCGGCGATCGCTTCATCGTAGAGTGACTGGATTCCAGCGATTTCGGCGGCACTGATCCCTGGGGTGGTGTTCGGCGGGGTCGTCACCACGACCTCTCTCGAGGCGCCGGCGTCGGGCGGTACGGATGGTTCCGGGAGCGCGGGGCCGGTGTTCGTCGTCGGCGGACCGTCCGTCGGCGCCGGGGGTGCTGTTGGCGGCGGTTCCGATGGGGGTGGCTCCACGGGCGGCGCAGTCGACACCGGAGGCGCGACCGAGTTAGTCGTCGGCGGGACCTCTTCTTGGGCGGCAATCGGCGCGGCGAACGCCACGCAAAAGAGCGCCAAGACAATCGTCGCCACGGCGACCCTTCGAACCTGCACGAAGGCCTATCGGCGCAAGGCCCCTATTTCTGAAGGTCCGGCTCGCAAAAAACTGACGTCAACGTCGCTTGAGTAGAAGCGCTCAGACGTCGAGGTGGCGGCTCACGGCCACCGTGGATCCGATCACTGCGACGCTGATGCCGACGACAATGAGAATGATCGACGTCGTGCGAAAATCAGCCGCGGTTACTCGAAAGCCCGCGAACAGCTTGAGACCGTTGAAGTCGCGTAGCGACTCGAAACCCCACTTGCGAACCGACCAAATGCCAACAATCGACAACGCGGCACCGACGATGCCGTGCACGAGGCCCTCGAAGATGAACGGCAGACGGACGTACCAGTTGGACGCTCCGACCAACTTCATCACCTCGATCTCACGACGACGACCGTTGATCGCCATGATGATCGTGTTCAGGATCAGGAGTAGGACCACGATGAGCAGTACCACCGAAGCGATGAAGAGACCGGTGCTGAGCAGTCCGAAACCGCTCTGGATGTCCTTGATGATCTCGCTGGCAAAGACCACGTCCTTTACGCCGGGCCGTTCACGGAACTGCGCCCCGAGTTCGGCAACGGAGTTTGCGTCGGGGTTCTCCGGCACAACTCGATAGGACGGCGGCAGATCCTCGGCCACGACCGCTTCGAGCAACTCGGGCGTATCGGCGAAGAGTTCCTGGAACTCGACGAAGGCCTGTTGTTGATTGATGAACTCGAAGCTGCGGATTTGGGGACTGGTTTGCAACGCCTCGGTGATGGCGGTGTTTTGTTCGGGCGTTGCATCGGGGTTCATCCACACCTGAAACTCGATGTCGCCTTCCCACTGCTTGGTGGCTTCGCCGATGCCGTCGGACACCATGAGTGCCGAGCCGAACAACGCCAGCGATACCGCGACGGCAAAGACCGTGGCGACGGTGAGCGAGACGTTGCGCCACAGATTGATGCGCGTTTCTCGAAGCAAATAGCGGAGTTTCATTCGTAGACCCCCTGGGCCTGATCCCGCACGATCGATCCGCCTTCAAGTTCGATGACCCGCCGACGCATGGTGTCGACAATCCCGCGATCGTGGGTCGCCATGACCACGGTGGTGCCCGTGCGATTGATGCGATCGAGCAAGCGCATGATGCCCACCGATGTGGCGGGGTCGAGGTTGCCGGTGGGCTCGTCGGCCAGCATGATCAATGGCCGATTCACGAACGCTCTGGCGATCGACACGCGCTGTTGCTCGCCACCGGAGAGTTCGTCGGGCAACCGGTTCATCTTGTCGGAGAGGCCAACCAACT
>CBESNZ010000044.1:0-13713 GCA_965531045.1 uncultured Acidimicrobiales bacterium | reverse complement strand
TGCCAAGGTCGGCGGGCGGCATCGAGTAATCGGTCGGAAAGATCGAAACGCCAAAGTGCATAGGCCGTGTCTATCGCGGTCTATCTCTACGTGCCCTGCGACGTTCCCTCGCAACGTGCCCGGAGCGGGATTTGAACCCGCACGCCCCGTTATGGGGCAGAGGGGTTTAAGCCCTCCGTGTCTGCCGATTCCACCATCCGGGCGACGAGCGTCATCGTAGTCCGCGCAGCACCCGGCTTCGGACAGCCGCGCCGTGCAGCATGGTGCGAGAGGCGTGCGCCTACCGCCGAAACCGAGCCAGGGCCCCGCGACGGGCTGGCGCGGGGTTCGGTGGTTGCGGCCATGGGTCATGTTGTCACGCGGCGGCCGACGCAGCGCGGTGATCGGTGCCGGAAGCGTCGCCAGCGTCGCCAGCATCTCCCACCTCGCCCAGTGCCTCCCACAGCGCATCGCGGCAGCGATCGGCCTCGCTGCCGAGGAGTTCGTTGGCGACGACGACACCCTCGACCAGATCGGCAAGAACCGCCGGCCACGGACGGCCCCGCCATTGCACCGCGATGCTCACAGACCCCGGCCGCCGCCGAATGCTGCGATGGGCGCCGGTGATACCGGGCGGGCAACGAAAGCCGGGCGCCTTGAGGCCCAGCCCACGGGCGGTATGGGCCAGCGTCTGCGCAGCGGCGGTGAAGGCGAGTGTGGTCGGGTGCATGACAAGAATCAGTATGGCGAGCCCCTGTGACAGTCTCGAATTCCTTGCATTCCTCGGAGAAGTGCCGATGACAGCAAGGTGAAGAATCGCTGGAACATCCCGGGTCGCGCCCTGTGCACCGTCCTCCTCGGCACCTTTTTCGCCGCCCTCGTGGCAACGGCGTCACCAAGCGCAGCGCAGACTGGACCGAGCGCTGCGCAATCTGCGGCGACCTGCAACACCACGACGGGTGCGATCTCCACCCTCTTTCTCGTCGACGAGTCGACCTCGTTGGCACTCACCGATCCCGCATCGCACCGTTCCGAAGGCGTCCGTGATGCCTTGGGAACGCTGTATGACGCCGCAGCGACCCAAGGACGCGACGTCGAGATTTCGATCGCCGGCTTCGGGGTGGACTATCAAGCGGTCCTGCCGTGGACGACGCTGACCGAAGAATCCCTGCCAACCGCCTTCGCCGCCGCCGACCAGTTCGCCAATCGCCAAGCCGCAATCGACACGGACTACATGGTCGCGTTGAGCGGCGCACAAGCCGACCACGCGGACCGAGCCGGTACGGGCCGCTGCCAGTCGATCGTGATCGTCACCGACGGCGGCTACGCCATCGACACTCGCACCGAGGCAAATGGCGCTGCCTTCGGCCTCACCAAGACCTACGCCCCCGGCGTTCGTCTCGACGAGTTGGGCCGGTCCTCCGAAGCCGTGGACCAAGGAATGGATCAGCTCTGCCGGGCCGGAGGTGTGGTGGACCAGCTTCGTACCGCTGACGTCTCGATCAACACGATGGCCCTCGACGCCGCGCTGCGCGGTGACGACGCCGAGTTCATCTCAAGCCTCTCCAGCGGGTCGACCACACAGCCATGTGGCGCTGAGCCCGCCAATGGCATGACGGTCATCGCTGCGAACGCAGACGATCTTCGCACCGCAATTGCCGGATCCGTCGCCTCGGTCGCCGGTGCGTCAAGCGTCGCCGGGGACACGGTGGCTGTCTGCCAGCTGCTGCCTTGCACCCAGGGCACGGTCGTGCTGTCGATCCAACCCGGGACCGGTCGCTTCATCGTGACCGCCGGATTCGACTCCCCCGCCAAACGCCTCATCCTCACCGACCCGGACGGCGTTTCCATCACCATCGAACCCGGGGCTGACCGCGATCAGGTCGTCGGGGACGCCATCGTCAACGCAACCTTCGACGACTCTTCCGCCATCGTCTCGGCGGTTGCGGAATCCGCGGTTCTGAGCGATGGACTCTGGACCGCCACGATGATCGACAGTGCCGGTACCGGTTTGGGCGTCGAGGCCACAGCCACCGTATCGACGAGTCAATACGCTGCCGCCAACATTGCGCTGAGCCCCGTCGGCCCCGCAGTCGCCGGCGAACCGTTCAGCGTGGTGATCAACCTCGTCGACGCCCGGGGCAACCCGCTTTCGGCGGAGGTCGTCGAAGCCAGTTCGGTATCGGCCAGCATCACCGACACCGCCTCCGATGTAGTCACCGAGCTCACGATCTCCCCGAGTGGAGACGGCTTCCAAGCCACCGCAACCATGCCCGACGACTTCACCGGCGATGGCACACTCGCGGTCACCGCGTCGAGCACGATCGAAAACACCGTGATCGAATCTTCTGTGGACCATGCCGTGTCGGCCACGACCGCTGCGGTACCCGACGCCCCGACCGCGGGAGCCGTTCCGGCCGGCCAAGCCACCGACGGATCCAACGGTCTCCGAAAGACCCTTCCCCTGGCGCTGGCCTTTGCGTGCCTCGCGATCATCGGGGTCGCCGTCATGTGGGCTCGGGCCAACCGCCGCTCCCTGTTCGATCTCGACGACGTTCGCGTCGCAGAGATGGCCGTCGCGTTGCGAGCCAGCGGCCAGGTCGATCGAATCGAACAAGACGAAACCGCTCGGCAGCTGTACATCCGGGGGAACGACTTCGCGGCAGTAGGCCGCGGCCACACCCGCACCTTCTCCGGCGGCCGCCTGCGCTTCACCGGCCATATGAGCCTCAAACCCAAGGCCCCCACGTACGGCGTCGCCGTCGGTACCGACTCGGTCGTTGGACCGCTCGGCAGCGAAGAAGTCGACGGCAAGGTCGGCGGCATTGTCTCCACCAACCTCGAGGGCCAGTGGCTATTCGAGCTCAACGAATCACGTACGGCGTTCGCGAACCAGTCCGGTTCACCGACCGCCGGCGACCTCTACGGTCGCCTGGTGGTATTCGTCCACGGTTCACTCGACGAAACCTCACCGCAGTTCAGCGACCTCGCCGACGACCTTGTCGTTCGCGGCCGCGAACTCGCGACCGCTCGTCGTGAAGCGACCGGCGTCGACATCGCGTTCGGCGCGACCGAGACCGCTACCCCTGCGGACAGCGAACTCGAATCGGTCTAGAACGCCGTTCGGGTACGCGGACCCTGAACCGCAAACAGCCGCAGCAGTAGGCTACGTGGGTGACCGTCGCCGAAACGCTGTCGAAGCTCCTCCATGACGGACCGAGCTATGACCTGCCTACCGCATCCGATATCGCCGGGCTGCGGGACCGCGTCGATCACGCCGTACGCAGTGCCGAATCGGCGTGGGGACTCCCGCCGGACCGCCAGGTCATCCGCCTTCCGAAGAGCCGTATCGCCATGGCCGCCCGCTGCGGTCGCCAGCTGGCAAAGTCCGAGGTCGACATTTCGCCGGCCATGGCGCTGTTGGGCAACGCCATCGATACCGAGGCCGCGCTGATCACGATACGCGGCACGCAGCAGGGCGACGCCTGGCAGAACGCCGTCGACGTGTGGCGGGCAAACGACGAACGCGACAAGCTCGCCCAACTCGACTCGCTGAACGATGCCGAGCGGGACGAACTCGCCGAACTGGTGCGCGAACGGGCGGTCGGATTGACGTCGGCGTTCGGGCCGATCGAACGTGGCTGGTGGCCTCGGGCCCAGGACCGCGTGTCGATTCCCGTCGGCGACGACAGGGTGGTCCTGAGTGGCGTTTTCGACATCTTCCTCGGCGGAGGACGAAGCCGCCGGCCGAGTGTGGTCGTCGAGGTCAAAGCCGGCTCCACGTGGAAGGACAATGCCGACGATGGCCGCCTCTACGCCCTGCTGGCCGCGATGCGCGACGGCGAGTGCCCGGCTGCTGTGGTTACCGTAACTGCGGCCGACGCGGTCACGTTTGTCGAACCGATGCGCGCCACCGTGCTCGAGAACGCGGTCGAACGCATCGAGCGGGTACTCGACCTCGTCTTCGAGGTCGCGTCCGGTTCGGTTCCCGAACCCTCCGCCGGACCGTGGTGCGATCGATGCTCCGTTCGATCGGGTTGCCCAGCCGTCGATTCGACGAGCGCCACGAGCGAACGCCCCGTATGACCGCTCCGGATCGTCCCCCGCATTATCTGGCCGCGGACCGTTTGCGCGAGCGGCTCATCGATGCCCTCGAACCGATCGCCGTGCAGACGCCGGAAGGCACCGCTCCGAAGTTCGGCGAGGCGTTGTACGTCACCCACTTTCTCGTCAACCAGGCCTTCGACTGCCCCGCCCGGGCCAGCATCGAAGAGCCATTTTCGTGGCGCCCCGCCCTCGCCGCTCGGACCATCACCTTTGCAGCGCTGCCCACCACGCTCCCGGCCGGACAACCACTCGACCCGCCCGAAGTGCTGGTGCGCGAAGCACTTCGCGAGGCGATGGCCGACCCCGACCCGTTCGGATTCAACGACGAGTTCCAGAATGCGCCTAAGGCGGTGCGGGCCCACTACGCCCTCGTTGCCACGGCGTTCATGGCACGGCTCTTCAACGCGATCCCCGACCCGGTTCCCGTCGATCTGCAGTTGGGGCCCTCACGCCACAAGGAGTGGACGTTCCCGGACCGCTACCTGCGGGTACGAACCCGTCCGGATTTCACGACCAATGCCCGGTTTGGGAAGGACACCGACCAGCGCTGCGTCTGGATCATGGCCGGCGCCCGTGGTCCGCACACCCGTCGGGCGGCGGCGTTCGAAGCCGTGGCCACGACGGCAGCGTCGGGCTCACAGCCCGATCGAGTCGCCGTGGTGTCGACGTCAGCCGGGCTCATCGACAGCTACACCATCGACGACGACTTCCTCCAAGAGGGCATCGATGCAGCCGTGGTCGCAGCCACGGCAGCCATCGCCGGCTGGAACGACGCCATCGACACCCTCGAGCGCCGACCCGGACTCTTCACGTGTCAGGGCTGCGTCGAACAGCCGCTGTGCGCCCCGTACGCCGAGTGGGAAGCCACTCCCCTGCTCACGCGCGGCGGCCTGCCGCGTCTCTGACGCACTCGGCGATCCGTCACGGCGGTAGTCGTGACGGGCGACGGCGCGTTGTCGCCGCTCCTCGACGCCGATGCTGTACGCATGGCGGGCTCCGGCCCTACCGCTTGGCGGCGATGCGGGCTTTGAGGTTGGTGACGAAGTCGTGGAAGGCCGGCTGGGCCATCGACCACAGTTGGGGCTCGAGCTCGAGGTCGACGGATTCGTCGGCGACGGTGACGCCCACACCGTCGGCGAAGCTGTCCTTCGTGCGGCTGATCAGCTCCTTCGGCGCCTTGGCGGCATGGCTTGCCATGCCCAGTGCCGTGGCGACGAGCTGGTCGTCGGGAACGCATCTGTACGCCAATCCAACCCGCTCGGACGCAGGCCCGTCGAGCACTTCACCGAACAGCACCATGGCCTTGGCCACCTGCATGTTCGTCGCGTGCCGAAGCCGCCACGTGTGTCCGCCGCCGGGGTGGATGGCGATCTGCAGGAAGCGGCTGTCGAACTTGGCCGACTCGCCCGCGAGGATGACATCGCAGGCCAGGGCGAGGTTCATGCCCGCTCCGACCGCTGCCCCGTTCACGGCCGCGATCGTGGCGAGCGACGAGTTCGCGACCCGAAGGAAGCCCCGGTAGATATTGCGCATCCCGTCGGCCGTGTCCTCGGCCAACAGCTCGTCGAGGTGCCCACCCGACGAGAACGCCGGCGCCGCGCCGGTGAGCACCATGGCGCTGACCGACGGATCGGCTTCGAGCATCTCGACGGCATCGATCAGCTCGGCGTTCAGATCATCGGTCACCACATTGCGGCGATCCGGATCGTTCAACGTCACCAACGCCGCACCATCGGAAATTTCGGTCAGTACAAAAGCCATGCCGGTAAAGGCTACTTGCGTCGACCCTCTCCGCCATGGCGTACCCCTAATACCAGGCGGCGGCGAACTCGTCGCGGCGCACTGCCCATTCTTCGGAGGTGATCGCGTAGCGCACGTGATCTTCCCACGCGCCGTTGATCTCGAGATAGCGCTCGGCGATGCCCTCATTGCGGATGCCGAGCTTCGCAACGACTCGATGGCTCGACTCGTTACGCGGAATGATCGAGATCTGCACCCGATGCAGGTCGAGCTGTTCAAAGGCGTATCGCAGCAACACCGCAACCGCCTCGGGGGTATAGGACTTGCCGGCAAACTTCTCGTCGATCCAATAGCCCACGTAGGCGTTCTGAAAGGGGCCGCGTTGAATCGAGTTGAGATTCACTTCACCGATGAAGGTCCCATCGGCAAACATGCCGAAGCCGTATCCCATGCCGGTCTGACGATCGCGATCTCGCGCCGCGCACCGAGCGGAGAACGCGCGGCTCTCGGCAACCGGGTCGGGCGCCCCCGGCAATCGCGACGGCTCCCATTTGATGAGCCACTCGGCATTGCGGGTGCGCACGTCCTGGTAGGCGGGAAAATCATCGACCCGCAGCGGCCGCAAGCCCAACCGGCGTCCTCGAAGCGACGTCATGCGTCATCCACCAAGGACATCACGAGGCCATCGAGAATGTCGGCTTCGGACACCAAGCACTCGCTGAATCCGAACCGACGCATGATGGCGACGAGGATGCACATGCCACCGACGATCGTGTCGACGCGCCCCGGCTCGAGACCCGGGTTGTGGCGACGGTCGTCGGCACACTCGGTGACGACCGTGCGGAACACATCTTCGGCGGCTTCCTTCGTGAGCACGAAGTGGTGCACCTCGTCCCGGTCGTATTCGGGCAAGCCGAGCTCAACCATCGCCGCACTCGAGACCGTGCCGGCGAGGCCGACGAACCGCTTGGCCATTTTCGCAGCGGGCAACTCCATCATCACGTCGTCACAGGTTGCTTCGGTGACCGAAATGGCCGCCAACAACTCCTCGGGCCGAGGAGGATCGCTTTCGATGTACTTCTCGGTGAATCGCACACAGCCCATATCGGTGGACAGTGCGCCGTCACACTCGGCAGATCCGACTGCGAACTCGGTGGAACCCCCGCCGATATCCACGACGAGGAACGGTCCGTCATCCGGGTCGAGATCGGCGGTGGCACCACGAAACGACAACCTGCCCTCTTCGAGGCCGGTGAGGAGCTCGGGCCGGACACCGATGATCGCCTCCGCCTGATCGAAAAAGTCGTCTCGGTTTCGGGCATCTCGGGCCGCCGACGTGGCGGTCATCCGAACGTGCTGCACCCCGTGTTCGCGAAGCAATTCGGCGTATTCACGCAGCACCACCAGAACGCGCTCGATGGCGGCCGGGGCCAGTTCGCCAGTGCCATCGACCCCTTCGCCGAGGCGAGTGATCCGCATCAACCGCACGACGGTCGTCGTACCGTCGCCGATCAGCAAGCGGGTCGAGTTGGTTCCACAATCGATGCCGGCGACCAATGGTCCGAGGGGAACCGCACCGGTGACAGCAGGGTTCTCGGTCATGAAACCTCGTCGAGGTGCTCGTGGACCCACGCCCCGACAGGGTCGTCGGCACCGGCCAGAAAGTTGGCGTAGTGCGCATGCAAACACTTCACCCCTTGGCGAGTACCCGCCACGCCGTGGCTTGGGCGATGACCGTCGTGCTCGGCCGGAATGGCGCGTTCCCGCTCGACGGCATAGTCGTCGTGGGCCCGGCGAAGGTCGGCGGGGTCGACGGCGGCCTCGGCGCGGCGCACGCCGCCGGCGCTCTCGAGCCGACCCACCAGCAGACACTCGCGCTGACCGACCAGCCAATACCTCGTGGGCATCGGGCGACCCGATTCGAGTACCGGCGCGTTGCAGATGACGACCGGTACACCGTCGTCATCTCGAACGACCACGGTGAAGGCGCCCGTGGGCTCGCGGCCCAACAGCGCGGTGACCATCTCGTGATCGGTGGGAGGCGGCGAGACTGGCTCGACCGCTTCAGTCGCCTCCGCCACCGAGTATCCGCCTCAAGATCAGCGCAACGAGAATAGCGAGCAACACCGGCGCGACGCGTTTGGCAACCGGCGCTCCGGCGGTTTCGAGCAGATCGACCGGCTCGGCCTCGGCCATATCGATCTTGCGAACCCTGGGCTCGTCTTCCGCGGTCGATCCGCTGGTGGCGGAGGCGGCTTCGGGTTGGACGGCGGCGTCGGTGCCGTCATCGGCGGCGATGAGTTCTTCGAGGTTGTCGGAGAACTGCTTCATGAGCTTTGCACTGACATCGGCCATGACGCCGCGACCGAACTGTGCCACCTTGCCGGTGACGGTGAGATCGGTGTGAACCGTGACCTTCGTGGTGTCGCCCAAGCTCTCGAGCGTGGCGGTGATGATCGCCGACGCGTTGCCGGCGCCGCGCGTGTCGCGGCCGTCACCCTTGAGCACGGCTTTGTGGTCGTCGTCGTTCTTCTCGAGGAAGATCGCCTTGCCTTTGTATTGCGCCGTGATGGGCCCGACCTTGACCTTCACGATGCCGCGGTATTCGTCGCCCTCGATTTCTTGCAGTTGCGCTCCGGGGAGGCACGGAGCGATGCGTTCGACATCGGTCAGGACGGTCCAGGCTTTGTCGATCGGGGCGTTGACCACAAAATCGTTGTTCAGTTCCACCGGCGAAGATCCTCTTGGGTGTCGATATCGGCTGCGTTGCCCTCGCAAACTACCTCGTTGACGAGGTCGGGCCTACTCGCGATGAGGTGACGCGCTCCGTGATCCCCGGTGACGGGCAGCAAATCCCACACCGATGCCTCGAGTTTCACCGGTGGCCGACGCTTTCCGTCGAAGGTCGCCGTCACGATTGGACCGACCGCTGACGCGACAGCGCCCCATGCGGCCGCCGGGACGAATGGCTGATCGCCGAGGCCTACGACAATCGCCTCGTGGCCCACCGACTGTGCGTACGAAATGGCAGCTCGGAGCGACGTGGACTGGCCGCCACGCCACCGACGGTTCTCGACCAGCGTCACCCGGTCGGCGTTGTCGCCGAGCACCTCGCTCAACTCTGGCCCGTCGAGGGCGCCGCTCACGACGATCAGTTCGTCAAATGCTCCGTCCACAAGCGCCTGGTGGGCAGCGTTGACGGCGAGCGCGAGGACGGCTTGACCACCGATCGATGCGGTAAGCTTGTGTTGGGACCCGACGAATCTCGAGCCTTCGCCGCCGGCGAGAATCACCCCGGCGACACCTGAGCTGTCCGACACGGGGTTCAGCTCCGCACGAAAAAGCTGGTTCGCCAACCGATCGTGGTCTGGCCATCGATGCTCAATTGCCAGGTATAGCTGTGACCGCGTTCGAGCGGCAGGGTCGAGAAGTTGATGGCCAGCGGCACGCTCAGCGGTGTCCCCGGCTTCGTGCCGGCGGGACGGCCGGCCTCGAACTTGCCTCCGACGCGCACCGGCTTCTCGGCGTTCGGCACCTGATGGCCGTCTTCGTCGAGCAGGTCGATCTGCCACTGATGCGAAATGTTGGCGCGGTCCCAGGGCACTTGGATGCGAACCGCGACGGCGAGAGGCTGCGGACGCGGTCCGATCGAGTTGAGGCCTCCACCCAAGATGTACAGCTTGGAGTCGGCCACTTGGGCGGAGTCGCACAGCAACAGAATCGCATCGACGGGTGGGGGGATGACAGGAACGTCGGTCACGGCCTCAACCTAGTCGGGCGAACCGTGGATGGGGCCGGACGCATCCCGCAACGCCGAGTGGTCGCGCCCGGTCCTGAGGCTGATGACCTCGGCCATGATCGAGATGGCGGTCTCCTCGGGCGTGCGGGCTCCGATGTCGAGTCCGATCGGCGATCGCAGCCGCTCGAGTTGTTCGTCGGTGACGCCGGCATCGCGCAACCGGACATGACGATCGTCATGGGTACGGCGCGAACCCATCACCCCGATGTAGCCAACCTCGGTGGCAAGTGCGGCGACGACCGCCGGGACGTCGAACTTCGCGTCGTGGGTGAGGATGCAGATCGCATCGCGTGGACCGAGTTCGTGACCGATGTCGGCGAGGAGATCATTGGGCCACCGCACCACCACCTCGTCGGCGGTCGGAAAACGCTGTTTGGTCGCAAACACCTCACGTGCGTCGCACACCGTGACTCGGTAGCCGAGCACCTTGCCGACCCGCACGAGGGCCGCGGTGAAATCGACTGCGCCGAAGATCAGCAGCTTTGGCGGAGAGGCATACGACTCGATGAACACCGAGACGGCGTACTCACGCGCTTCGCCGTGTTCGCCGTAGTGACGAATGCCGCTACGGCCGGCGGCGAGCTCGCCTTCGCTGTCGCGCAGCACAACGCGGTCGAGGTCGGCGTTGCCGAGCGTGCCCAGCGGGGGCTCGCCGCGACGAAGCAACAGCTTTGCCCCGATACCGGGACCCTCGATGACCGAGACGAGCGCGCACGGCGTTTC
This sequence comes from uncultured Acidimicrobiales bacterium, assembly GCA_965531045.1. Lineage (GTDB taxonomy): Bacteria > Actinomycetota > Acidimicrobiia > Acidimicrobiales > SHLQ01 > CBESNZ01. The sequence continues at coordinate 3,365 of CBESNZ010000044.1, read as the reverse complement.
GGAGCGAATCGCCAGTGCGAATGCGTCGAAGAGCGCAGCCACTACCAGTCCAGCGGTTCGATGAACAGGCGTACGGTGCCGCCACAGGTCAGTCCGACCGCAAAGGCGTCGTCGTCGGAGTATCCGAACGTGACGATGCGACGCTCTCCGGATTCGATGATGTCGAGCGCCTCGACCACCACTGCCCCTTCGACGCAGCCGCCCGATACCGAGCCCACCACGACGCCATCCTCGTTCACGGCCATCGCCGCGCCGGGGTCGCGGGGCCCGGACCCCTCGGTGTCGACCACCCGTGCCACCGCAGCGCGTTTGCCTTGCTTCTGCCACCGTTCGAGGTCGTTCAGGATCGCTTTCATACGCTGCGCCTCGCGTTCATGCCTCTCCGATCGCCTCGGCCAATGCAACGAGTGAGTTGAGGCTATGCCCTTCGACGAACCGATCGACGTGCGGCAACGCGGCTGCCATCCCTTGCGCCAATGGGGCATACCCCGGTGAGGCCTTCAGCGGATTCACCCAGACGATCGAGTGCGCAACGCGTGCCAACCGCTCCATCTGCTGCGCCATCACCTCGGGCTCGCCGCGATCCCATCCGTCGGACAAGATCACCACCACGGCTCCACGGGCCATTCCGCGCACGCCCCAACGATCGTTGAACGTCGCGATCCCGTCGCCCAGCCGGGTTCCACCGGACCAGTCGTGCACGACGTCGCCCGCCGCTGCCAGCGCACGATCGGGGTCGCGCGACGACAACTCTCGCGTGATGCGGGTCAGACGGGTTCCGAGCGCAAACGCTTCGACTCGGTGGCGACCCACCACGGCGGCGTGCAAGAACCGCACGAGCGCACGGGCGTAGGCCTCCATCGACCCGCTGACATCGAGCAGAAGCACCACCCGACGGGGCCGCGTTCCGCGTTCGCGCGTGTGCCACGAGATCGGCTCGCCACCGGCGCGCATCGCCGCCCGGACCGTCTTGCGGATATCGGGATGCCCACCTCGGCGTTTGGATGAGGTGAGCCGTCGAGACGAGCGGAAGGGACCGGTCAGCCGCAGCTGCGCCATGAGTGCGTACAGGTCGGCGAGTTCGTCGTCGCTGCATTGCGCAAAATCCTTGTCGACCAGCGTCTCGACCGAGCTGAACCGCACGGACAACATCGGGTCGTTGTCGTCGGTATCGTCGCTCGGCGGCGCATCACCGTCGTCGGAGTCGTCGGTCGCCAGCGTGATGGTCTCGGGTTCGGTCGACCGGTTGAGCAGGGCAGATCCGTCTCGCCACCACCACGCCCGGAACACTCGATCGAACACTTCGACATCTTCACGACGGGTGACGAGCGTGGCCCGGGCGGCCCAATAGACGTGTTCGCCCGACGACACGCCAACCGCGTGCAGCGCGTCGACCAAGCTGGCGGTGGCGCCAACCGGCACGCTCAGTCCCGCCAACCGCAACGCCTGCACGAAGCCGACGGCGTGCGACACCGGATCGGCCGGGGTCGACCCGATGTGTTCGGTGGCAGCCGACGCCATCGGCTACAGCACCGAAGCGATGAGTACGTCGCCGAGACCACGATCACGAACTCGCTGTTGGTCTTCGCGATACTTCAACAACGTGCCCATGGTGGCGTCGAACACGTCGGCGTCGAGGGTCTCCGCGCCGAGCAGGACCAACGCCTCGGACCAGTTGAGCGTTTCCGCGATGCCCGGGGGCTTGTACATGCCCATGCCACGAATCTCCGCGGTTGCCGCCGCGACCTGGCGGGCCAGGCCCTGGCTGATCTCGGGCATCCGAGCCTGAATGATGCTCAGCTCACGGGTGAAGTTCGGGTGCTCGACCCAGTGGTACAAGCAGCGCCGCTTCAACGCGTCGTGCACGTCGCGGGTGCGGTTGGAGGTGACGATGACGATCGGTGCGACCTCGGCCGTGAACGTCCCGATTTCGGGAACCGTGACCGAGTAGTCGGACAGGACTTCGAGCAGGAACGCTTCGAACTCGTCGTCGGCCCGGTCGACCTCGTCGACGAGCAGTACCGGCGGCGTCCCCTGCGTCGTCAATGCTTGCAGCAACGGCCGCTTCACCAGAAAGCGTTCGCTGTACAGGGTGCCCTCGAACGTCTCGACATCGTCGATCGCCCCCGCCGCCTCGGCGGTTCGCAGGTGCAACAGTTGCTTTGCGTAGTCCCATTCGTACAACGCCTGGCTGGCGTCGATGCCCTCGTAGCACTGCAGACGGATGAGCTCGCCGCCCGTGATCGCCGACAGCACCTTCGCGACTTCCGTCTTGCCCACCCCGGCCTCACCCTCGAGCAGGAGCGGCCGGCCGAGCTTCAACGCCAGGAAGATCGACGTGGCCAACCCGGTGTCGGCGAGATACTTGTGCGACCGCATCGCAGCGATCAGGTCGTCAGGCGTGTCGATGAGCGCGAGGTCAGTCATTGCCCGTCAAGCGTACAATCACCGTCGACATCACCTCTGGGTTACGGCTTGTTCCAGCGCTCGGCGGGTGAGGACCCGCGCCAGGTGTTGCCGGTACTCGACCGTGGCATTGAGGTCGGCCGACGGCTCGCAGCCTTCGGCGGCGTGTGAGGACGCCTCTTCGGGGTCGGCGCCGTTGGCGGCCGCAGCCTCGGCAGCACCGGCGCGAACCGGCCGGGCATCCATGTTGACCAGGCCGATCCCGGCGTAGCCGTCCTGCACGACCGCGCTCACGCCCACGATCGCCCAATCCTGCGCCCGACGGTTGAACTTCTGGAACGACCACCCTGCGCCCGGCATCTTCGGCACCCGAATCTCGGTGAGCAACTCGTCCTCGCCGACCGCCGTCTCGAGGAATCCGGTGAAAAAGTCGTCGGCGGCAACGACACGTTCGCCACCGGGACCGGTGATGACCAGCTCGGCGCGCAGCGCAAGGATCGCTGACGGAAGATCGGAGGCCGGGTCGCCGTGCACGAGCGAGCCACCGATCGTGCCGCGATGGCGAACCTGCGGATCGCCGACGTGTTTGGTCGCGCCGGGAAGAATGCCGACATTGGTCTGGAGCAGCTCGCTGACCTCGACGTCGCGATGACGGGTGAGCGCGCCGATGTGGATCTTGTCACCTTCGTCACGGATGTAGGACAGATCGGTGAGTTTGCCGATATCGATGAGCACCGACGGCGCCGCAAGCCGGTATTTCATCAACGGGATCAACGAGTGACCGCCGGCCAGCAGCTTTGCTTCGTCGCCGTACTCGGCGAGCATGCTGAGCGCTTCTTCCGCCGAACCGGCTCGTTTGTAATCGAATGCGACCGGAATCATGCGTTCCCCGCTTCGTTCGACCCGCCGGCTTGCAGCACGGCCTTGACGATGTTGTGGTAGCCGGTGCAGCGGCAGAG
>CBESNZ010000043.1:0-13778 GCA_965531045.1 uncultured Acidimicrobiales bacterium | reverse complement strand
GGGTTTGATGCGCCAACGCGCATCGGGACGGCGACGAAGGGCACCGAGGCCCGAGCAGGGGGCGTCGACGAGAACCGCGTCGGCCGAACCCGGCCGGAGCGCCGGGGCGAGACCGTCCATAACCATCACACCGAGTTCGGCACCTTGATCGAGCGTGGCGCGGTTCGCCGCGACGAGTCCGACGCGGCTGGGGCGAAGGTCCCCGGCCACCACGAAACGATCGGGACGGGCGAGCGCGGTTGCCTTGCCCCCGGGGGCGGCGCAGACATCGACCACGACGCCGCCCGATTGCACCAGATCGGCGACCCGTTGCGAGCTCGGATCTTGGCGATATCCGTCGTCGCGAACGCTCACCGTGGCTGCGGTATTCATGGTGCGGAGCGCAGCGATGGCCGCATCCTCGCCGAGGTCCGCGACCAAGGTATTGATGATCCAATCGGGATAGCTCAGCTCGATGCCGATCGAGGGCCAGTCGGATCGATCTGCAGCGAGGCCTTCGGCGGCGACTTTGCGCAGGACGGCGTTGACGATGCCCCGAACCCGCTTGGGCACGGCCGCAACGGTTTCGCTCACGCCGGCATGCGCAGGCGTGCCGAGGTACGCCAGTTGATAGGCGCCCATCCGAAGGGCGGCTCGCACCATCGGCTCGACGTCGTCGCGTAGCAAAAACCGATCGACGAGAAAGTCGAGAGCCCGACGCATGCGGGTGGTGCCGTACACCAGTTCGGTGACGAAGCCGCGGTCGCGCGGTTCGAGCGTCGACTGTTCCAGCATGTTCGGCACGACCAGGTTGGCGTAGGCGCCGTCCTTGTCGATCCGCACGAGCGCGTCGATGGCCAGACGCCGAGCGGTTGGCTCCGATTGATTCATCCGCCGAGCCGATCGCCGTCGGTCAGCCGAGCGCCATTGCGCCACTGGTCGATGCTCTGGCGAGGCTTGCCCTCGATCTGCACTTCGAGCAGCGCGAGACATCCCGACCCGGTCGTCACCAACAGGCGCCCTTCGTCGTCGACGACGATCGATCCGGGAGAGGCGTCGAATTCGCAATGCGGTGAGATGGCGGCTTCCCACACCTTGAACCGTCGGCCTCGAAACGAGGTATGTGCTCCGCCGAGGGCCACGACGCGTCGGACCTGATGCGCCGAAAGCGACCAGTCGATCTCGCGATCGGCGGACGTGATCTTGCGGGCGTAGGTCGTTTCGCCCTCCTGGGCGGTGGGTGCACCCAGGCCCTCTCGCAACGCATCGACCAGTACCGTCGAGCCGATGTCGACCAGTTCGTTGCGCAGGCTGTCGAGGGTCGCGTCGTCGCCGATGGGGACCGCAACCCGCCGGTAGACATCGCCCTCGTCGAGTCCGTCGGCGAGCGCCATCAGGCACACACCCGTTTCCTCATCGCCCGCGAGCAGCGCCCGCTCGACCGGGGCGGCGCCGCGCCAGCGAGGGAGCAACGAGAAGTGCAGGTTGACCATGGGTAACCGATCGAGGACGTGGGGGGCGATGATGTGACCGTAGGCGACGACGACGCCGAGATCGGCTTGCACGTCGAGCGCGTCGTCGACATCGGCGCTGACGTCCAGACCCAACTCGATGGCTACCTGCTTGACCGCACTCGGCTGCAACGCCTTGCCGCGGCCCCGTCGCTTGTCGACGCCGGTGATGACGAGCGGGATCTCGAAACCGGCGGCATGCAAGGCGCGAAGCGGCGGCACGGCAACAGAAGGCGTGCCGAAGTAGACGATGCGTTGCACCGATTCGGTCGGCGCTGGACGAAGGTCACTCAAGGAAGCCGGAGGCCGCCCGCCGAGTCGGCGGGCACGTCGGATGCGCCGATCTTCAGCTCGCGTATTGCTCGGAGCGCTTCTTTGCGGGTGTCGTCATCGAGGTGTTCGAGCAGGAGAATGCCCTCGAGGTGATCGAACTCGTGCTGGAAAAGGCGGGCCTCGAGCTCGTCGGCTTCGATCGAAACCTCGTTCCCGTCGAGGTCGTAGCCCACCAGGTGAATCTGTTTGGGCCGCAGGATCATCCACGACAGCCCGGGCACCGACAGGCATCCCTCTTCGAACTCCCACTCGCCGTCGGTTTCGACGATCTCGGGGTTGATGATGGCGCCGGGTCCTTCGCCGAAGTCGTACACGAAGAGACGCTTCTGCACGCCAACCTGAGGTGCGGCCAGGCCGATTCCCGGTTCGTCGTACATCGTGTCGAGCATGTCGTTGCTCAGCTGCACGAGCGCGTCGTCGACGTCGGTCACCGGCTTTGCTTTTTGCTTGAGCACAGGATCGCCAACCCGGCGCACGGTGTAAGAAGCCACACGACGAGGATACCGTCTCGTACGTGGCTGACGAGCAGTACTTCACCGACTCTCCCGGGGCGGCTTCGGACCCCCGGATGGTCACCCTCGCACTCCCCGATGGGTACAGCGAGCTGCACACCGATGCCGGTGTCTTCTCCGCAAGCCGGATCGACGCGGGCACGAAGTACCTGCTCACCGAGACACCCACGCCTGATCCGGCCCCGTCGGCCGCTCTCGATCTCGGATGCGGGTACGGACCAATCGCAACGACGCTTGCTCGCCGCTGCCCCACCACCCAGGTCTGGGCGATCGACGTGAACGAACGGGCCCGTGCGCTGTGCGCGAAGAACGCAGCCGACTTGGGACTCGCCAACGTCAACGTTGCCGGCCCGGACGAGCTCGACTCGCCAGATCATGTGTCGCTTCGCTTCGACCTCATCTGGTCAAACCCGCCCATCCGGGTCGGCAAACCGGCGCTCCACGCGCTTCTCGAACGCTGGCTCGATCGCTTGGCGCCAACCGGCCATGCGGTGCTGGTCGTGCAAAAGCATCTCGGAAGTGACTCGCTGCAGTCCTGGCTGAGCGAACAAGGCTGGGCCACCGACCGCATCAGTTCCCGCATGGGCTACCGCCTACTTCGCGTCGGAGCCCGCCGATGAAACCACTCGATGGCACCGGGCAAAAACGGCTCCACCGCGACTGGCGTCGTCAAACCAACGCCGACGTTGCGTTGCTCCTCGACTCGGTACAAACGCCGTACAACGTCGGTTCGATCTTGCGAACCGCCGCCGCCTATCGCGTCGCACACATCTGGAGCGCCGGAGCGACCGAATCTGCGCGCCATGTCAAGACCAACAAGACGGCGCTCGGCTCCGCTCGATACATCGACATCACCGAAGGCCTCACGATCGAGGAGTCATTGGAAGCAATCGCCGCCAGCCCCTACCGGTTGGTCGGCGTCGAATTGGCCCCCAACGCCGTGCCCATCCACGAGGCGGACCTCAGCGGGCCGGTGTGCCTCGCGTTGGGTCACGAGGACCGCGGGCTGTCGGCGACATGCCTCGATGCGTGCGACACCGTGATCTACATTCCGCAGCTGGGCAAGATCGGATCGCTCAACGTCGCCGTCGCCGCGTCCATCGCGCTGTACGAGCTGCACCGGCAAGGTTGGCAGCCCCCGGGGCAACCGACGGCTCGCTAGGAGCGACGGGCTGCGGTTGCGCGAATGGTGCCCGCCGAAAGTTCGAACCGGCCGTGGCAACGATCACAGTGGCCCAAGATGGCGCTGTTGAGCACCTTTGCGGGTTGAAACAGAATCGTGCCGGGGCAGCCCGTGCGTTCGCAGGGGGTTCGAATAATCAAACCGGCTGCCCGCCGAAAACACCGTGTTCATCAAAAACACCGTGTTCATCAAAAACACCGTGCATGTCAGCCGGACAAATGGCAATGCCGTCGCCGTGCAGGATCGCTTCTTGAAATGGCAGGTCCACCCTCGCCACGCCTTTCCGTACTTTCCGTGCTTTCCGTACTCTCCCTGCCGGGGGGGTACGTCGCCAATCGTTCCTACAAATTCCACGCCTGTGGGAACGAGGCCAAGCTAGCAAGCCGGCACCGGCATGCAAGGGTCATGACGGCGTTTTTTGCGATCGTCTCACACGCGCAGCGGATCGACGGCAATGCGAACCCGTCCGGGCGGCCGGATCACGGCCGAAAGCGCGTTGGCCAGGTCCGACGACGTTGCCGCCCGCACCAGCCACTTGTTGTCGTTCGGGCCGAGCAACTCGACATCAGCCGATCGGAGCTGATCGACGACCGCTGCCGCGTTCGCACCGCTCACCTCGGCGATCGCCCGAAACGGGGGCCAGCCCAGCGTCACACGATTTTCCCGTTCGGCCTCGATCATGCGACTCGGATCTGCGTGCACAGCCGCATCGATGACGGGGTGCGTGGGCATCCGCGTCTGGACGACAAGGCGACCACCCCCAGCACGATCTCCGACCAACCGAGCAGCTCGGGCGAGGAGCGACAGGGCTTGCTCGCTCGCTCGGTATCGCGGCGCGAGCAGTTCTTGATCGAAGTCGAGAAAGACGACCGCATTCGCCGTTTCGACCCGGTGCAACGCAGCTTCGGTCCCGATGTAGATCGGCTCCTTTTCGCCGGATGGCGGCTGTGCCGGGGCCAGTTTCTGATCACCGCTCACCTCGATCGCGGGACGAAGCGCCAACGCTTCGATCTCCTCTCGCAGCCGGGTGACGCCGGCCCGGAGATTCTTGAACCGTCCCGCCCCGCATTTGGCACACACCACCGGGCGCCTCATCCCGCACGACGGGCACGAGAGTGCCGCATCGTCGATTTGTACCAGCGCCACGGAGCACTTCTCGTGCCAGGCGAGTTCGCCGCAGCTCGCGCATGCCAGCCGCTTCGATCGCCCCTTCCGGTTGAGGACGCACACCACCCGACCTTCGGAACGAAGCACTTCGACCAGCGCGTCCGAGAGCAGGCCGCCCTTCACCGGATCGTCTCGGTGACGATCGAGCACCTCGACCCGCGGCCAACCCCGACGCTCGACGGCCCGCGAGGGCTTAAGCACCGGCGCCAGGGCCAACGCCTCGAGCGAAGGAACCGGTGACACCAGCGCCACCGGCACACGGGCGCGGGCGGCGCGCTCGACGACGACATCGCGAGCGTTCCAGGTCGGCGTCCGTTCCTCCTGATGACCTTCTTCGTGCTCGTCGAGGACGACGACGGCCGCCAGGTCTACGACCGGCGCGAAGGCAACCGACCGCGGTCCGATAACCGTGGCTCCGGCTCGGGCCTTTGCCCACTCCTCGGGCATCAACGCCACCGGCACACCGGCTCGTCGGAGACGAACACCGAGCAGGCGTGACTGCCGATGGGACCCCGCCACGATCAATGCGTTTCCGCGCTGCGTTGCCTCGAAAACCACCGGATACACGTCGGTGGCCGGCGGAAGCCGCACCACCGATATGTCCTTGTCGAAGACTTTGGCCAGACCGCTGACGATCGGTTGGGCCACGGCGGTGGCCCGGACGGCCCCCGCCGGGAGTCCCCGCACCATTTTGAGCGGCGACGCCGTGCCGAGCAGCGGTTGCACCCGACCTGCCCAGCGCCACGCTGCCCACTCGGCCAGCTCGAGGATCTCCGCCGACGGGCCGATACTGCGAACCTTGAGCAGCGGGGACAGACGCACGCCTTGCGGCGGATCGACATCGACGCCGACGATCCAGCCATTGACCCGGCGTCCGTGGAGCGCCACCCGAACCATGGTCCCGACCGCGATGAGCTCGGACTGTGCGTCGTCCCACTCCTCCGGCACCACGTAGTCGAAGAGCTTCTCGATCGCCGATACGTCGGGTAAAACACGAACCACCCGTCCCGAAGGCTGCACAGCCTCCGGAACGGGTGGGTTCGACGTGATGGACGATGGCGCCGAGGCGACGTCATCGAGGTTGATCAGTTGGCCCTGCCCATTTGCGGAGTCCGCCGCAGGCTCGGAATCGGCACCGCTACTGCCGCCAGAGGCCAAGGGATTGCGTTACAAGCCGAGCGCCGACTTGACGTCGTCGACGCGATCGAGGTTCTCCCATGGCAAGCCCTCACGGCCGAAGTGTCCGTACGCGGCGGTCTGCTTGTAGATCGGGCGACGCAGGTCGAGATCGCGCAGGATCGCCGCAGGCCGAAGGTCGAAGATGTCGTGGACGGCCTTCTCGATCGCTTCCCGATCGACGTTCTCGGTGCCGAAGGTCTCGACGAGTATCGAAATGGGGCGAGCCACGCCGATCGCGTACGCGACCTGCACCTCGCAGCGATCGGCTGCGCCGGCGGCAACGAGGTTCTTCGCCACCCAGCGGGTCGCGTAGGCGGCCGAGCGGTCGACCTTCGACGGGTCCTTGCCGGAGAACGCGCCACCACCGTGACGAGCAGAACCGCCGTAGGTGTCGACGATGATCTTGCGACCGGTCAGCCCGGCGTCGCCGACGGGACCACCGATCACGAAGCGGCCGGTCGGGTTGACGAAAACCTCGTAGTCGTCGTCGGCAAACGCCTCGGGGACAACCGGGCGGATGACGTGCTCGATGAGATCGGGGCGAATCATCGAGTCGCGGTCGATACCGTCGTTGTGCTGCGTCGACACCAAGACGGCTTTGAGCCGCACCGGCTTGCCATCCTTGTACTCGAACGTGACCTGGGTTTTGCCGTCGGGACGCAGGTACGGCACCGTGCCGGCCTTGCGAACCTCGGCCAGCCGCTCGGCCATGCGATGAGCCAAGTGAATCGGAAGCGGCATGAGGACGTCGGTCTCGGTACACGCGTAGCCGAACATCATGCCTTGGTCGCCGGCACCCTGCTTGTCGAGTTCGTCCTCTTCGCCGGCCTGACCCGAGCGCACCTCCTCGGAGTCGGTCACCCCCTGGGAGATGTCGGGCGATTGTTCGTCGATGGAAATCATGACGCCACAGGTATTGCCGTCGTAGCCGAACGACTCCCGGTCGTATCCGATTCCGATGATCGTTTCCCGCACGATCTGCGGGATGTCGACATAGGCCTGCGTCGTAATTTCGCCGGCGACCACCGCCAGACCGGTCGTGACAAGGGTCTCGCATGCCACGCGGCTCATCGGGTCCTGAGCCAGCAGCGCGTCGAGAATTGAATCGGAGATCTGATCGGCCATCTTGTCGGGATGGCCCTCGGTCACCGATTCAGAAGTAAAGGTCCAATTGCTCACATGCTCTCCTTCGAGCGGTGCTGATCGAGTATCGAGCGAACCGCGTCAAGCACGGCGCAAGCGACCTCGGGTTTGGTTGTTAGCGGTATTTCCTTGACGAAGCCGTCGGCCCCGAGGATGACGACGGCGTTCGTGTCATGGCCGAAGCCGACCATAGGTGCAGAGACGTCATTCGCAATGATAAGATCTGCGCCCTTTTTGGCCAATTTCGCCTCGGCATTTGTCCGGAGGTCGGTGGTCTCGGCGGCGAAGCCGACGACGACCTGGCCCACTGGTTTGTTGGCCCCCAGCTCGGCGAGGATGTCGATGGTCTCGACCAGGTGCACCTGGGGAATTCCGTCGCGCTTCTTCAGTTTCACCGCGGAAGCGTCGTCGGGGCGAAAGTCGGCGACGGCGGCGGCCATCACGACGACGTCGGCCGTCTTGGCTGCCGAGGTGACCGCAGCATGCATCTGCGCTGCGGTTTCGACGGGCACGACCGTGCCGTTTGCACCGAGTTCGGCCGGGACGGTTGATACCAGCGTGACGGTGGCGCCTCGGCGCAGCGCGTCGGTCGCGATGGCAATGCCCTGTTTGCCGCTCGACCGGTTCGCGATGTAACGCACCGGGTCGATGGGCTCGCGGGTGCCTCCGGCGCTGACCACCACGTGACAACCGGCAAAATCTTCGGTGGGCTTCGCGGTGGGGCCGAGCAGTGCTGCGGCTGCAGCGACGACCGTTTCCGGCGAAGCCAAGCGGCCCTTCCCGATGTCGCCGCCGGCGAGCCGACCCTCTTCCGGGGGGACGATGTGCACGCCACGCTCGGACAACACGGACAGATTCTCCTGCACCGACGGGTGCTCCCACATCTCGGTGTGCATCGCCGGCGCCAGCAACACGGGCGCTCTGGTAGCGAGGAGCGTCGCGGTGAGCAAGCCAGCCGAACGACCGGTCCTGTAGTCGGACAACAACCGAGCGGTGGCCGGGCACACGATGATGAGGTCGGCTTGTTGGCCGAGCACCGTGTGTGGGATTGGACTCGCCTCGGACCACAACGAGGTCTGCACCTTCTCCGAGGCGAGCGCGTTGAAGGTCGCTTCGCCGACGAAGCGCTTTGCGCCGCTGGTCATCACGGGAGAAACGTGGGCGCCGGCATCGACCAATCGACGGCAGACCTCGATCGCCTTGTACGCGGCGATCCCACCGGTCACGCCCAATACGATGCGCTTGCCGAGCAGTTCGTCGTTGGTCATGTCACCCCTGTCGGCTGTCGCAGTAGGTCTCGCAAGCAGTGCGAGCCGTGACAAACCGGTGCGGTTCGCCGTAGCGAACTACTTGCCGTCGACCTCTTCAGCGACGACGTCGTCGGGGACGTCGGCGTTGGGATCGGGTTCGACGGCAATGATCTTGTCGGCCGCAATCTCTTCGAACGCGATCGAGAGGGGTTTGCGGGCCACCGAGGTGACCTGCGGCGGAATGGCGTTTTGTGAACCGTCGCTCAGTTGGCCGAAGTAGGCGTTGATCTGCCGAGCGCGCTTGGACGACAGCGTGACGAGCCGAAACTTGGAGTTGGCTCGACTGAGGAGCTCTTCCACAGGCGGATAAATCATGGTGTCGTGCGTTTCGGGCATAGCCCAACAGCATAACGGATGCAGAGGTTGGCGCGGTCTACTTCGTCCGGGCGGCAAGAATCAGTTGGTGCACCTGCGCCACGGCATCGTCGAGATCGTCGTTGACCACCGTGACGTATGAGGTGGTTTCGGCCAATGCTCGTTCGTGGTCGCCGCGTTCGAGCCGGGCCTGCACCTTGTCGTCCGGGTCACCCCGTCCGATCAAGCGGCGACGCTGTTCCTGCCGGTCCGGCGTATCTATGAAGACCAGTAGTGGTTCGGCATAGATCTTGCTCACGGCCAGGCCCCCGTACACGTCTATCTCGAGCACGACGTCACGGTTGCTTGGCGGATTCGGGCGAGGGGTTCCCTGCCGATAGTTCAAGAAGTCGACCCATTCGAGGAAACCGTCAGCCGCGATGTGCGCGTCGAACTCGTCTTGGGACACGAAGACGTACGCGTCGTGGGCCTCACCCGGACGGCGCTCGCGTGTGGTCCAGCTACGGCTGAGCCAAAGCTGTTCGTCAGCGGCGATGAGCCGGTCGACGACGGTGCCCTTGCCGACGCCACCGGGCCCGGAAATGACGATGACGAGCGGTTCGTTGTCGGTCGTGGGTTGGTCAATCACCGAACTGCTCGAGCAGCGCCTTGGTCTGCTGCTCGCCCAAACCACGCATGCGGCGCGATTCGGCAATGCCGATGTCTTCCATCGTCCGGCGGGCCTTGACCTTGCCAACGCCGGGGAGCGATTCGAGGACCGCCAGCACCTTGGTCTTCGCGACGACCTCGTCGGAGTCGATCCGGGCGACCAGCTCGTCGAAGCTCACCGCGCCCATCTTGAGCTGCGCCTTCAGTTCGGCCCGCTCGCGCCGTACCGCGGTGGCCTTGACCAGCGCGGCCGCACGTTGTTCGGGAGTGATGTGAGGAGGTTGCGCCATAGGACGACAAAGGGTATCCGAGGAATCCCGAACCGTCAGCTCAAGATTTCGGCTACGAGAGATTCGGCCGCCGCAATCGGGTCGGCGGCTTCGGTGACCGGCCGACCGATGACGAGCAGATCAGAGCCTCCGGCGATGGCTTCGGCGGGAGTCGCGGCGCGCGCCTGATCGTGCACGTTGCCACCCGTCGGCCGGATGCCGGGGGTGACGCGCAGCAAGCGAGGTGCGTAGTGATGCACCTCTTTGAGATCGGCGACCGCACAGACGACACCGGTGCATCCGCCCTCGAGCGCTACTGCAACCCGCTTGGGCAAGATGTGTTCCGGAGCATCCGCATCGGACGTGAGCACGGTGACCGCCAGCGACTCGGGCGCTTCGAGCCCGGCGTTGAGGGCGCCTTCGGTGAGGCCCTCGACCCCGGCCTTGAGCATGTCGACGCCGCCATGGGCGTGATAGGTGAGGTACCGAACGCCGATTGCTCCCAGAACTTTGGAGGCCCGATGTACCTGATTTGGAATGTCGTGCAGTTTGAGGTCGAGGAAGACGTCGAGGCCGAGGTCGTTGAGCGAGCCGATCACCTCGGGACCCGCTGCGGCGTAGAGTTCGAGCCCGACCTTGGCAACCCCGAAATAGGGCGACAGGCTTCGGGCCAGTCGGAGCGCTACGACGAGATCGTCGACATCGAGCGCCAGCGCCAGGCGATTACGCACCTCGTCGGCGACAGGGTCTGCGGCCAACGCATCCGTGGCGCCGGCATCGGGCGGGTCGGTTGGGGTGGGATCCGTTGGGGTCGGATCCGTTGGCGTCGTGGGGTCTTGCTCGGTCATCGCGTCCTCGATTTGTCTGTCAGCAAGTTAGCCGGTTGGTGGCGTCGACCAGCGGAACTCTTCGCGAGACTCCAACGGATGGGCAGCGCCGATCAGCTCGGCGAGAGAAGCTACGTCATGTTCAGCGCACCACTTCGTCAGCTGGTCCCGGATTTTGGCGATGCGACGCGGGTCGGCGAAGGTCGCTGTTCCGACCTGCACGGCGTTCGCGCCGGCCATGATGAACTCGAGCGCGTCCGATGCGCACGTGATTCCGCCCACACCGATGATCGGCAGATCGGGGGCCAGAGAGCGCGTGTCGTACACCGCTCGCACCGCCACGGGACGAATCGCCGGACCCGACAATCCGCCGGTGCGTCCACCGAGGCGGGAGGCGCGCGTCTCCGGATCGAGTACGAGGCCGATGAGCGTGTTCGTGAGGGTGACCGCCGAAGCGCCGTGGGCGGCGGCGGTCACGGCGATGTCGGCGACCTCCGGGGTGTTCGGACTCAGCTTGGCCCATCGCGGGCGACCGCAGCCAACGGTGGCCTCGAGAACCGCTGCTGTCGCCTCGTGAGAGTGGGCGAACATCTTGCCCCGGTCCTCGGTGTTGGGACACGAGATGTTGACCTCGACCGCAACGACCTGATCGGGGGCGTCGGCCAGCATGTTTGCAGCTGTTGCGTAGTCTTCAACGGTCCTGCCCCAGATACTGGCAACAACCCGGGTGCCGGTCGCGGCGAGTTCGGGCAATTCGTCCGTCAACCACCGCTCGACGCCGGGTCCCTGCAGGCCAACGCTGTTGATCATGCCGCCGGTCGTCTCGTGCACCCGCGGCGCGGGATTGCCGCCCCAGGCAAAGCACGCAAGCGATTTCGTGACGATGGCGCCGACGTGCGCCAGGTCCATGTACGCGGACAGTTCGGCGCCGTATCCGGCGGTTCCCGATGCGCCCATGACGGGGTTCGGCATGACGACATCGCCGACGGCCGCCGTGAGGTCGACCTCTGCCCCATGACGGGTCCGAAGCTGTCGGCGGCTCACAACCGGCCGCCTACGCCACCTCGTCGGTCGGTTCGCAGATGGAACCTCATACGGCGGAACCTCATACGGCGGCTGCTCGTGCGGCGGCGTGCCAGTCCTGAATGCTGCAAACCGACAACTTGTGGGCGGACCAGTCGCGCATACCGCGCGCCGCAGCCAGCCCGGCGGACCCGGTCGTGAGCAGCGGAATTCCGGCTTTGCCTGCCGCCCGACGAATGTGGACGCCGTCGGCGCGTGAACCGCGACCGCGGGGGCTGTTGACCACGAGATGCACTCCCCCATCGGCGATCAGCGCGACGGCGTTCGCCCCGCCTTCACCGAGCTTGGCGATGATCTTGTGCACCTCGATTCCTGCGTCGCTCAGCGCCGCGGCCGTGCCGGTGGTGGCGACGATGACGAACCCGAGTTCGGCGAAGATCCTGGCGGCCTCGACGCCGATCGCCTTGTCGCGATCGGCGAGTGACATGAAGATCGTTCCTTCGGTCGGCAACGAGCCACCGGCGGCGATCTGGGCCTTCGTGAACGCCAGTCCGACGGTGCGATCGACGCCCATGACCTCGCCCGTAGAACGCATCTCGGGACCGAGGACCGGATCGGCCTCCGGGAACCGGTCGAAAGGAAGCACGGCTTCCTTGACCGAATAGTGTCCGGTGGCCGGTTCGGTCACGAGGCCCTCGGCCCGCAGCTCGGCCAAGGTCGCTCCCACCATCACGCGGCTGGCGATCTTGGCCAGCGGCACACCGGTCGCCTTGGCGACGAAGGGCACGGTCCGCGAGGCCCGGGGATTCGCCTCGATGACGAAGACCTGATTGGCCTTCACGGCGTATTGCACGTTGATGAGGCCGCACACCTCGAGCTCGGCGGCGATGCGGAAGGTGTAGTCCTCGATCACCTTTACCGTCTCGGCGCTGAGCGTCGGCGGCGGAATGACGCAGGCGCTGTCTCCCGAGTGCACGCCCGCCTCTTCCACGTGCTCCATCACCGCGCCGATCATGGCGTCGCCGGTGTTGTCGCGGATCGCGTCGACGTCGACCTCGACCGCGTCCTCGAGGAACCGGTCCACCAACACCGGGCGCTCCGCCGACAGCCCGCCTTCCTTGCCGAGACTGCCGGTTTCGGTGAGTTCGGCCATCGCCCGGGCCAGCGACTCGTCGTCGTAGACGATCTCCATGCCGCGGCCGCCCAGGACGTACGACGGTCGAACCAGAGCCGGAAAGCCGATGCGGGCCGTGACCTTGAGGGCGTCTTCGATGGTCGCCGCAGTGCCGCCGGCGGGTTGCGGAATCTCGAGCCGAGCACACAGCGCGTTCCAGTGCTCGCGGTCCTCAGCCAGATCGATCGCCGCTGGGCTGGTGCCGAGCACCAGGTCGGCCGGCAGGTCGCCGGCGAGCTTGAGCGGGGTCTGGCCGCCCAAGGAAACGATGATGCCCTTGAGTTGATCGCGCTCGGCTTCGATGACGTTGGTGACGTCTTCGAGCGTCAGCGGTTCGAAATACAGTCGATCGCTGGTGTCGTAGTCGGTCGAGACGGTTTCGGGATTGCAGTTGACCATGATGGTCTCGTACCCGGCCGCCTGCAGCGCGAAGCTGGCGTGCACACAGCAATAGTCGAACTCGATGCCTTGACCGATGCGATTCGGGCCGGAACCCAGGATCATCACCTTCTCCCGGACCGCAGGCCGCACCTCGCACTCGTCCTCGTACGTCGAGTAGTGATACGGCGTTTCGGCGTCGAACTCGGCCGCGCACGTATCGACGGTCTTGTACGTCGGGATCACCCCGTGGGCCAGGCGAGCGGCGCGCACATCGGCTTCGTCCTCGTCCCACAGGTACGCCAGTTGGGCATCGGCAAAGCCCAGACGTTTGGCCCGCCGCCAATCGGCCTTGGTCAACGACTCCATGGTTTGCTCGGCCAGGCGGGCCCGCTCCTCGATGATGCTCAGCATCTGATCGAGGAACCACGGATCGATCGCCGTCGCCGCGTTTATCTGCTCGACGCTCTGGCCACGGCGCAAAAGTTCGCCGACCTTGAAGATGCGGTCGGGGGTCCCGATGTCCGCCTCGTGCAGCAGTTGCTCGAGCGGGATTTCCATGAGCGGCTTCTCGGCTGGGTCGCAGTTCAACCCGAAGCGACCGAGCTCGAGTGAACGAAGCCCCTTCTGCAGCGATTCGGGGAACGTGCGGCCGATGGCCATCGCTTCGCCGACGGATTGCATCTGGGTGCCGAGCACGCCGGAGGTCCCGGGGAACTTCTCGAATGCCCACCGCGGCACCTTGGTCACGACGTAGTCGATGACCGGCTCGAAACTGGCGGGGGGGGCCTTGGGGGTGTCGTTGGGGGTCTCGTCGAGCGGGGACC
>CBESNZ010000042.1:0-13786 GCA_965531045.1 uncultured Acidimicrobiales bacterium | reverse complement strand
ACTTCCCAGCCGGAGCTGAACCACACACGATGATGCAAACACTTGGTGCGATCGACGTCGTCGACGCAGCGCGCTTACCCGAGTTCCTTCTCGGTTTGGCCTTCGACGGAGTGGCGATATCGCTCCTTGCCGTGCTCACGTATCGAAGATCGCAATCTCGGGCGACGTACGTTTTCACGCTTGTTGTGGTGAACGTGGTGGTGTTCTTCGTGACCTACCTGATGTCGGCCGCGGCGATCAGCACCAACGTCGGCTTTGGGCTGTTCGCACTGTTCGGCATTCTCCGTTTCCGCACCGGCACGCTTCCTGTCGTCGAGATGACGTATCTCTTTGCAGCCATCGCGCTGGCTTCGTTCAACGCGCTCGCATTGACGTCGCTGACCTTGGTCGAGGCGCTTGTCGCAAATGTCGTGATCATCGGCACCTTGGAAATCCTCGGTGGCTTCTGGCTCTCGCGGCAGGCCCACGTGCACGCGCTGGTGTACGAGAAAATCGAGCTGGTACACCCTGACCGTCACGATGAGCTGCTTGTCGACCTCGAACAGCGCACGGGCTTGAAGATATTGGGCATCTCCGTGCAGGAAATAAACTTCCTCAACGACACCGCCCGGCTATCGATTCGTGCCCGGCCGCCTGAGGCGAAGTCATTTCTGGTGCATGACCAGCACGATCAATACGATCCGGGCTAGCGGCCCATTGGCTCGTTGGGGAGCGTCGGTAACGGATCGCCGAGTGCGTTAGAGAAGCGGGTCGCGGCCGAGGTACATGACCCGCGATTCGCGGTTGTACCCGGGGCGATCGTCGAGGACCACGATGTCGGAGTGCTTCTCGCAGAACTCGTCGAACGCGAGTCGCTCGCCAAGATTTTGTTCGGCCAGGTCGAAGCTGTTCCAGTCGTCGAAGACGATGACGCTTCGGCGGCCGATGAGCGGCTCGCAGAAACTGAGCGCCTCGACGGTGGCCGTGTAGATGTCGCAATCGATCATGATGATGCTGGCGCTGGTGAGGTCGTGCTCGATACGCAGCGCTGGAGTGAGTGAGTCGCTGAACCATCCCTCGACGAGGAAGGTTCGACGCCAGTCGATGCCGGCGTGGCTCATGCGCTCCTTGGTGAGTTCGATGTCGCTGTCGTACCAGCCGGGCTGCCAGACGCCGTTGTCCTGCTGGGCGGCGTTGTCGGGCAGGCCCTCGAAGCTGTCGAACCCGAACATCCGCATCTCGGAACGGCGTTCGCGCCGCATCGCGTTGTGCATCGCGACCATGGATGCGCCACGGCACACCCCGAACTCGAGATAGTCGCCGAGGTCTTCGCCGTCGTTTTCGCTCAGCAGCCAACGAATGGCATCGCGGTAGGTCTTCTCGAGCTCAGCGACGGGGACGAGGTCGTCACGGTAGTTTCGGCGTTGCACGAGCTTGCGAACCTGCGATTGGGCAGCTTCCGGCATCCGGTCTACGAGAGTACGCGCGAACCCCTTTGCTGCTGTGACGCCTTTTGTCATGCTATTTCCCTCATCCTTGTGCAACCTACTTGGTACCACACCGCGTCGCCCTCGAGCCCAGTGGACGACGAGTTGTGGGCCGATTGTGGCGAATTTTTCCCTCGTGGTCCCGATTGCGCGCGGCGAGAGCCCGATCGGCCGCATCGGTGCCGCGAATTCATGCAAAGAACGCGACTCGGCCTAACCTTGTCGGCGGAGGTGTCCGAGTACCTGGTGGGCTCCCCCGCCTTCAAAGCGGGTGGTACGGGCGATCCCCGTACGGCGGGTTCGATTCCCGTCCACCTCCGCCACACCTCGCCTTATGGTAGACGGGGCCTTACGGCAGACGGGCCTCGGTCTCACAGTTGACGGCGGTGTCGGGATCGGTGTCGTTCCCGCCGTCGCAGAAATCGTTACCGGCTCCGCCATCGAGATCGTCGGCACCGGCGGAGGCCCACAAGGTGTCGTCGTCCGAGCCGCCGCTGAGGGTGTCGTCGCCTGATGCTCCGAGGAGTGTGTCGTCGCCGTCGCCCCCGTCGATGGCATCGTTCCCGGCGTGGCCACGGAGGACATCGTTGCCAGCGCCGGCGTCCAAGGTGTCGTTGGAACCTTGGCCTCGTAGTGCGTCGTCACCCGAGTCGCCGCTCACTTCGTCAACGCCGGCGCCGCCATTGAGATTGTCCGCTCCGACGCCCCCGCTGACGACATCGGTTCCCGAGCCGGCCACGACCAGGTCGGCACCGTCAAAGGCGAACACCGTGTCGTCGCCCGACCCGGATCGGATCGCATCGTCGCCGGCTCCGGCGTAGATCAGGTCGTCACCGCCGAAGGTTCTGATGTCGTCGTTGCCTCCTCCGCCGAAGACTTGGTCGGTGTCGGCGGCGCCATTGATGATGTCATCGCCGTGGTCACCGCAGAGCCGATTGACGCCGCTGGTCGCAGCGATCGTGTCGTTGCCGGCCAGTGCCGCGACGATCGCTCCGGGGGGCAAGGCAGCCCAGACATCGTTGCCCGAAGAGCCAACTTGGGTTGGGGCGACACCAGCGCAGGAGTGCTGCTGGACCGTCAACGTGAACACGCCCTCGGCTGCCGCGGCGCCGTCGACCTGCACGATGTAGTCGCCACCGGCGGCGGCCGCCAAGGTCAGCTGGGCCTGCGAGCTGTCGGCGCCACAACGGTCGCCGTCGGGGTCGGTGGTGTTGTCGTTGCTGGCGAGGAGCTGCCCGGCCGGCGCGTAGACGGCGAGGAAGGTGTCGAAGGCGGTGGAGGGAGCGCACGTGGACACCGTGACCGTGCCGGTCGAGGTTGCCTGGAAAGCGAACCACACCGAGTTGACGGTGCCCTGCGCGGTCTCGCCGGTCTCGCCGGTCGCGCAGTTGTTCGTGGTGGTTATCGAGAGCGGCGTTGCAGAGGCGAAGCCGATGATGAGCGCATCGTCGCGGTCGTCGTTGCTCGCACACGGTGGCGCCGGGTCGTTGGCGGCACCAGGCGTGCCGCCCGGCGAGTTCGATGAACCCCACGATGGCGCAAGCGCGTTGTCCAGCGCAGGATCGAGCAACTCGTACGAGAACCCTTCGGCGACGGCAGGCCATGGTGGACCATCGTCGTACGTGACCGTGTCGACCACGGTGTCGTTGGGCGTTGACAACGTGATGGCCTCGCCCCCACCCTTCAGGCCGCCGGAATACTGCACGACCACGGTCTCGGCCAGTGCGGTGGTGTCATCGAACAAGGAAACGTCGTCGGTGAAGACCACGTAGCCGCCGGGCGCAATGATCGTGCCGCCGGGGATGACGAGGCCGGTGCCGTCGAGGGTCCAATCGGACAGGTCGACCCAAGTGGTTCCCGGGTTGTAGAGCTCGAGGAATTCCGCTTGGCCGACCGCCGGCGACGGGAGCAGCTCGTTGATGACGATCGGGGGTGCTGCGGCCTGGGCCGACGGTACCCGCGGCTCGTTGTTGAAGACCGCACGGCGTTCGGCTACATCGGCCTTGAAGGTGGCGGTGTTCAGTGGGTTGAATCGATCCCACTTGGCGTTGTCGAGCGGCGCTGTGGGCCCGAGGGTGGCGATGTGGGCGTCGTGGGCGTCCTCGATGAGAAACTCGGCGAACGGCCCGTCGTAGAGGGTTCGGACTCGCCGCCAGTACATGTCCTCGAGCTCGTCGACCTCGTAGATCGAATCGAACAACGGGTTCCCGACACACCGGAGGTCGGCGATGTCCATGTCGTCGCAGCCGTCGATATCGGTGCCGAAGGTGACGTCGAGGTCCCACGGGTAGATCTGCCAACGGCCGGTGTGGTCCTTGTCGTTGAAGATGTAGAAGTTCTGGATGCGTTGATCGTTGTGGCCGATGAGGCCTGACACCGCCATGTAGTTGACGACATTGGGAATGTCGAAGGTGTCGTACAGGTACTGTGTCTTGGCCGCCGATGGAGGCTGGCGGAGTACATCGCCGACATTGTCGATCGGGGTGGTCGGCCCGTCCTTGGGCAGCTTCACTTCCCACTTGCCATCTTGGAGGAAGCCACCGCTGGCGGCCTTGTAGAACTCGCCGTCCTCGAGGCCCGCGCCATCGCGCCATTCGCCGTCGAGCTTCTCGCTGAAGACGTACATCCCGAAGAAGTCGCCGTTCTGTTCGAGGTGCACGGGAAACTGGGTGACGGTGGGAGAACCGGCATCCTCGAACAGGTTCCACGAGGCGTGCATGCGGCCGAAGGGCCAATCCACCCACGACGAGTTCATGGCGAACTGATCGATCGGATACGGCAAGATGTCGGGTGCGACAAAGTCGTGGCCGGCGGGAAACTCGAACTCGTAGCTCTTCTTCGGATAGTTGATCCGAGCGAACGACCCACCGCGCACCCGCACCTCCACGCCGTCGTAGACCACGCCGTCGTAGGCGACGACCGTGGGAACGAACGTGTCGTCGAGCAGGTAGATCGTCTGCAGATCGTCGTAGTCGTCGGGCTCGATGAACCACCGGAAGTCGGGCAGGGTGGGATTCACGGCTGAATCGTCGACGACGTAGCCGCGATAGACGATCGTGTCGCCGCTCGGAGGTTCGCCGATGGCGCCGTCGTCGAACCGGTAGCGAACGAGCTGGCCGGCGGATTGGCCGGGCACGGTCGCCGACCAGGTATCTCCGGGCCCGGCCGTCATCGCAACCACTACGTCGGCGCCGAACATCACCTTGTAGGTGAGTGCAGGGGCGACAGCGCCGGTGATGTCGGCCGAGATCGTGACGGCGGTACCCGGGGTGGCCGGCGACACGACGATGTTGGAGATCGCGCCGGTGGCCGGCACGGCGGTGTTGAGCGCAGCCGGGGTGGGGCCGGGATCGGACGCCGCCCAGTTGGCCGGGAGGGTGTTGTCGGCATCGGGATCGCGCAGCTCGAGCGACGGGCCGTCGCCGTCGGGTTCGGTGGGCCACGAACCGGCGTCGTCGTAGGCGACGGTGTCGATGACCGACAACCCGGCGTCGAGCAGTGTGACGGTTTCACCGCCGTTGCCCAGCTTGCCGGTGTACTCGGCAACGGGGGTGACGCCATATTCGGCGACCGCCGCTGCCGTGCTGGGGGAGATGATGACGTAGCCGCCGGCCGGAATCGACACCGGGCCGAAGGTGACGGTGATGGCGTCCGATATCGACCAGCCCGTGAGATCGACAGCGGTCGTGCCACGGTTGTAGAGCTCGAGGAACTCGAGGTCATCGATGTCGTTGGTGTCGTCGGGGTCGGTGGCCGGGTGATAGTGGAGTTCGTTGATGACCACGTCGTCGGCGTCGGCCCCCGCCGGCGGTGCGCCGATCGCCACGAGCGCGGCGATGACAGCGAGCGCGATGAACACCCGAGTTGTGGTCGATGTCCACCGTTTGATCATGATTCCCAGCCCTGTCGCCCCTCAGCCCCTGAGGATTGCTGGAAGTGTACGACAATGCGTGAGATATCTAAAGGGCTACTGTCTCAAACTGAAATTGTCTCAAGCCGAAAGTGTCTCGGGTTCGGCATTTGACTCAGGAGCGTCGTCGCGCGGCCCACGCCGCCGCCCCGAGCACCGCAGCGGTGGCGCCGCCGACGCCGACCATCGTCTGCGTCTTCGACGGCCTGGGCACCCGCCCACCAATGGTGACCGGGTGCTCGAACACCCGAATCTCCCAGTCGCGTTCAAGTGCTGCCTTGAGCAGCGCCTTGTCCGGGTTGACAGCAACGGGATGGCCGACCGCTTCGAGCATGGGCAAGTCGGTGACCGAGTCGCTGTACGCATACGACGAAGCGAGGTCGATGTCGTGCTCGTCGACCTCGGCTTGGATCGCCGTGACCTTGTTCTCGCCGTAGTTGTAGAACTCGACCTCGCCGGTGTACTTGCCGTCGGCGTCGATCTGGGGTCGCGTGGCGAGCGCCTTGTCGACCCGCAGGTACCGAGCCATCGGCTCGACGATTTCGATCGGCGATGCCGAGACGAGGTACACACGGTGGCCCTCGGCTTGGTGGTAGCGGATCAGGTCGAGTGCCTCGTCGTAGACGAGCGGTTCGATGACGTCGTCGATGGTCTCGTTCACCAGGGCGGTGAGCTTGGCCTGATCCCAACCCGTGCACACCTTCAGGGCCTGCGTTCGGTACTTGCGTAGCTTCTCTTCGTCGGCACCCATGTGGTTGGCGACGATGTGAGCCCACAACGCGCGGGCCAGAAGCCAACGAGAGATGTAGCCCTCTTTGCGCAGCGGTCTGCTGAAGGCGACCAACGTGGCCTTGGCGATGACCGTCTTGTCGAGGTCGAAGAATGCTGCGGTCTGCACGCCATCAACGTTAGAGGCTGCACCCTGCGCTTTGGCGGCGGTTCGGTGGAGGCGTTGTCGGTGTCAGTGCCCGTTGGTAGGTTGCGGGTGCAGGCCGCTGACGGTTGCCTGCTTCGCCAGGTGCGCCGTTCACCAAAGCCGTTCCCCAAAGAATGGCGCTGCGACACCTGGCCCCGGAATCCATTCGGTGGAATCCATTCGGTATTGGTCGACTTCCCCGTCGAACCCGCTCCCGAGATTCGGAGCATCCGATGTATTTGTGTTTTTCCACATCCGGTGGGGTCGGCGCGTCGACCATCGCTGCCGCATTGGCCCTGCGGCGTCGTACCGAGGCGCCGACGCTGCTGGTCGACCTCCGCGGAGACCAACCATCGTTACTCGGATTGGCGGACGAGGTCCGGCCCGGAATAGGCGAGTGGCTGGCCGCGGGTGATGACGTCGACATCGACGCCCTCCGCCGACTCGAGGTCGACATCGCTCCCGGTTTGTCGCTGCTGCCCGCCGGCTCCGTGCCACAGCAGTCGCCCGGTCGCGCCGCGTCGTTGGCGCACGCCTTGACCGGATCGTCGAGAACGGTTGTCGTCGATGCCGGCACAACCCGCGGCGAGGTGTGGCGCGAACTGGCAGCGGTTGCCGTCGACCGCGTGTTGATCACGAAGGCCTGCTACCTCGGGTTGCGACGGCTCCGCGATTGCGAGGTTCATCCGACCGGGGTGGTGTTGTTGCGCGAAGCGGGCCGCGCGCTCGCACCCGCCCTGGTCGGGCAGTTCATCGACGCGCCGATCCTCGGAACGATGGCATACGACCCAGCGGTGTCAAGGGCGATCGACGCCGGTCTCCTGAGCAGGCGCCTTCCCCGAACCCTCCGATCCGCGGTTCGCCGCCTGGGCACATGAGCGCGACGATCGATCTCACGCCGCTGCTCGAGCTGATGCATCGCGAACTCATCGAGTCCGAGCGTGCCGCGCCCGCCCCGCGCGATCGGGCCGAGCTCGTGGCCGATCTGGTCCGTTCGCACCTGCCGCTGTCTTCGCCGCAACAGCAGGCGGCGCTCGCTCTCCAGCTGCGGTCCAGGGTCGAGGGCCTGGGTCCGCTCGACGCGGTGCTCGACGATGTGCACGTCACCGACGTCATGGTGCACGGTGATGGCGAGGTCTGGGTCGAGCGCTCGGGTGCGCTCATCAAGGAGCCGATCCACATCGCTCCCGAATTGCTGGGCACGCTCATCGAGCGGATCCTGGCGCCCCTCGGCCGTCGGGTCGATCAGTCGAGTCCGATCGTCGATGCTCGGCTCGACGACGGCTCGCGGGTCCACGTGGTCGTTCCGCCCGTAGCGGTTGACGGGCCTTGCCTGACGATTCGGCGGTTTCGCGACGGTGGCTTCGGCGTTGAGAGCTTTGCCGACGAGCGGGTCGCTGCGGTGTTGCGCGCGGTGGTCGAATCGGACGCCAACGTATTGATCAGCGGCGGCACCGGGGCAGGGAAGACCTCACTGCTCAATGCGCTCGCAAGTTTCCTGCCCCGGTCGTGTCGGGTGGTCACGATCGAAGACACGGCAGAGTTGATCCTGGCTGCACCACATGTGGTTCGACTCGAAACCCGACCCGGCAATGCGGAGGGCGTGGGCGGCATCGACGCGCGCGACCTCGTGCGGGCGGCCCTACGGATGCGTCCCGATCGCATCGTGGTGGGTGAGATCCGGGGAGCCGAGGCGCTGGACATGTTGCAGGCGATGAACACCGGCCATGCAGGATCGCTGTCGACGGTGCACGCCAACACGTCGCAGGACGCTCTGCGGCGCCTCGAAACGCTCAGCCTGTTCGGTGAGAATCCTCTTCCCCTCGGGGCGATCCGAGCGCAGATTCTCGCCGCCATCGACGTCGTGGTGCAGGTACGCCGATTGCCCTCCGGTGATCGGTCGGTGGTGACCGTCGACGAGGTGGTCGACTTCTCCGACCGATGGAAGCTGCGTTCGATTCGCGACGGTGAGGCTCACCATCGCCGCAGCCGTCTCGTCGGCGGGCGTTGACGTGGTTGCGCTCATCATCGCCCTGGCCGTCGCTGCAGTGCACGGCGCAGTGTCGCCGGGCCCGGCGCCGCGACTCGTGCGTCTGTGTACGCCGCCCCCACGAAAGCGCTGGCTCGATCGGCGGCTGGCGGGCCTTGTGCAGAACGCCGATCTGGCTCATCTTGTCGAGTATCCGCTGGCGTCGGCTTGCGCAGTGGTGAGCCTCTGCGGTCTCCTCGGCCTGCTTGCGGGCGGGTTCGTCGCGATGGTCGTCGGTGTCCTGCTGTCCGGTGTGGCGATTGCCGGACTCGTTGCGGCGCGGCTCGGCCGGCGGTCCATTCGAGTTCGAGCGGCACTGCCCGATGTCGTCGAGGCCGTCGCGCGCGGGCTGCGCTCCCACCACTCGCAGAGCCAATCGATCCTTGCCTTGCCCGACACCATTGCCGAACCCGCCGTGTTGCGGCTGGATCTGATCGAGATCAAACGGCGCGTCGATGCCGGAGCAGCGGTGGCCGACGCCATGGGGTGGTGGGTGCAGTCGACCGGCCTGACGGAGGTCGCTCTCTTGGCAGCCGCGCTGGAACTCGGATCACGGTCGGGAGGCGACCAGGCCGGGGCGCTCGAGGAACTGGCCGGGGCCATGCGAGCTGCTCAGGGCGCCGAAGCCGAGGCTGAGGCGATGGCAGCTCAGGGTCGGTTGTCGGCTCGGGTGATCGCCCTTGCCCCGCTGGGTGTCACCGCCATCGTGGGGCTCGTCGATCCCGACACGGTGGCCTACTTCGCGACCCCGATTGGCGTCGTCACGTTGTTCGTCGGTGGTGTCCTGAACGGTGCGGGGTTGTGGTGGATGAGAACGATCGTGGGTCCGTCGTGATTGCAGAGCTCGCGGCTTGGTTCGCTCCGCTCGTCGCGGTGTCGTTGCTACGCCACCCGGCCGACAGAGTCTCTCCTTCCCGCCGGGACCGGCGACCGAGTACGAGTCGGCTCACAGCACGCCGGTTTCGCCCGCCGTCGCGACGGCAGCGAAGAGATCGGGAACGCGAGATCCTGGCCACGCTTCCCGAAGCGGTGGTGCTGGTGAAACTCGCCATCGGCGCCGGCCTCACCATCCCCGGAGCGTTGCGATCCGTCGGCGCTGTGCTGCGCGGCACCGTGGGCGAGTCGTTCAAGCGCTGCATGGGTCACGTGGACCTCGGTTGGCAGGTCACCGACGCCGTGGAACAACTGCGCGTCGAACTCGCTCCGCATGGCGACGCCTTTGTGTCGCTGCTCCGAGCCGGCCTCCACGACGGCGGCACCATTGGCTTGAGCTTCGCCGTGCTCACCCACGAACTCCGCGGTGCCCGTCGACGTCAGGCCGAGATCCGGGCGCGGCGGGTGCCGGTGCTGTTGTTGTTTCCGCTGGTGATGTGCGTGCTGCCGGCGTTCGTGTTGTTGGCGATCGTTCCGCTTCTCGTCGGCGCACTGTCCGGCGTCGCCGGTGCCTGACCGTGGCAAAGAACCCGCTTCCTCCCCAGCTCATCTCCCCCCGGGCCGTTTCCCCGCCAGCCGACTTCCCCCACAGAACTGTCTGCTCACAAAGGGAGCAACCATGAATCCCGTCCCAACCAGAGAAGTCACCCGGACCGCCGCGGCGTGTCCGCCACCGAAGCGGGGGGTAGCGCTGTACTGCACCGTCGCCAGCGCGATCCTCGCCCGATCACGACACACCAGAGCGCAGGCGACGGTGGAGTACGTACTCGTCTTGCTCGGTGCCGCAGCGATCGCGCTATTGCTACTGGCGGCTATCGCGAAGTCGGACAAGGTCGGGCAATTGCTCGACGCGGTCTTCGATTCCATCGTGGGCAAGGTCGCGTGATGCGGCGGCGTGACGGGGGCCAGGCCACGGTCGAGCTGGCTCTCGTCCTGCCGTTCGTGATCGTCTTGGCGCTCGTGGTCGTGCAGGTTGTGGTCGTGGCAAACGGCAGCGTGCTCGCCGTGCACAGCGCTCGTGAGGGTGCCCGCGTGGCCGCCCTCGGCCGTGACGATGCTGCGGTGCTCGCTGCGGCGGCCGCCGGTGGAGGATTCGCCCCAGGGAGCGTTCGGGTCACCGTGGTGCGCTCGCCCGAGACCGTGCGGGTCACCGTGGTTGTCAGACAGCCGACGTCGGTGCCGATCGTCGGGCGTCTGGTCGGCGACGTCGAGCACACACAAACCCTCACGATGTGGCGCGAGGACACCGGCTAGTTGCCGCCGGCCTCGGGCTTGGGCAGCGGCGACGGTCAGGAGTCTTGCTGTAGCAGCACCCGGAGCAACGAAGCCGCAGCGTCCTTCTCCAGCGGGTCGTTGCCGTTTCCACATTTGGGCGACTGCACGCAACTCGGGCAGCCAGCGGCGCACCCGCAGGCCTCGATGACCCGAAGCGCCTCGGCGAGGTGCCGGTCGGCGGCGCCGAACCCGAGCTCCGCGATACCGGCGCCGCCCGGGTAGGCGTCGTGAATGAAGATCGTGGGTCCGCCCGTGTCCCGATGATGCGCAATCGACATTCCTCCGACATCCCAGCGGTCGCAGATGGTGAACAGCGGCAGAATCCCGATGCCGCAATGCTCGGCGGCGTGAAGCGCCCCGGGTAGGAGCGCATCGTTCACCTCGGCTTCGTCGATGGCGTCCTGATCGATGACGTACCAGAACGCCCGCGTCACGAGTTTGGTCGGCGGCAGCTCGAGATGGTGCGTTGCGATGATTCGGCGCGTGCGGGCTTCCTTCACCTGGTAACCCGTGACCTGGTTGCTCACCTCGACCGATCCAAGGAAGAGCGTGCACCGGGCGAGTCGCTGCTGCTCGTCGACCGTCAGCACCTTCAGATCGGTGTCGCTTCGTGCCTGCGTGTAGGTATCGCCGTCGCTTGGCTCGACGATTGCCGCGTCATCGTCGAGATCGAGTCGAAGGACTTCATAGCTGCGACCCCGATGCAGGTACACCGCCCCCGGGTGGACGAGTTCGAATGCCCGGCCACGATCGACCGTACCGATGAGGGTGCCGTCTTCGAGTGCGATGCGAACCTCGCCGCCGGCGCCACTGCGGAGACCGATTCCGCGACTCGGAAAACCTCGGCCGGCCCACACGGCGCGTCTGCCTTCGTTGCGTCGACGTCCCGGTCGAAGCTTCAGTCGGTCGTCGAGCACCAGATCCCGAACGCTGTCGTGGAGCAGCTCGGCGTCCCACCACCGCTCGTCGGCGTGTCCCAGCGGTTGCTCATACGCGGCACACGCCAGATGGGGCAGGGCGATGAACGGGTTGGTGATGTTGATGACCGCGGGCTCGGGCATCCGGCTGAACACCTCGCTCGGGTGCGCCATCAACCATTGGTCGAGCGCGTCGTCGCCCGCCACCAGCATGGCCAATGCGTGTTGCTGCGCTCGCCCTGCCCGTCCCGCCTGTTGCCACATGGAAGCGATCGTGCCGGGGAAGCCGTTCAGTACGCAGGCGTCGAGTCCGCCGATGTCGACCCCCAGTTCGAGCGCGCTGGTGGCGACCACCCCCATCAGCGATCCGGCAGCGAGCTCGGCTTCGATTGCACGACGCTCGGCGGCGAGGTAGCCGGCGCGATAGGGACGGACCTGATCGTGAAACGCCACGGGGAGTCGGCGCTGGATGTCGGCGGCCACCAACTCCGTGCCTTTGCGGCTGCGACAGAAGGTGATGGTTCGGTGTCCCGACTTGATCAGCTCGGCCGACACGGACGAGGTCTCGGAGTTGGTCGACGTTCGCGTGCCGCTCTCGGCGTCGACGATCGGTGGGTTGAGGAGTCCGAAGGTTCGCAGGCCAACCGGCGAACCGTCGTCGGTGACCTCGACGACGGACTTGCCGCAGAGTTCGCTCGCGAGTCGAGCGGGGGCGCCGATCGTGGCCGACGAGAAGATGAAGGTGGGGTCGGAACCGTAGCTATGGCAGATTCGGCGCAGTCGCCGAAGCAAATGGGCGACGTGGGTCCCGAAGACGCCGCGCAGCACGTGGAGTTCGTCGATGACCACGAACCGGAGGCGCATGAGGAAGTTCGCCCAGCGCCCGTGATGCGGCAAGATGCCGGCGTGCAGCATCTCGGGGTTCGAGAGCACGACGTTTGCGTTGTTTCGAATCCACGTCCGCGTGTCCGGGTCGGCGTCGCCGTCATAGGTGGCGCCGATGATCCCGGCGAACTCGAACTCGGTGAGCGCACGCAGTTGGTCCTGGGCGAGCGCCTTGGTCGGAAACAACATCAGGGCGGTGCCGGGCCGCACAGGGTCGGCGATCGCTTCGGCGATCGGTAGCTGGTAGCAGAGGGACTTGCCCGAGGCCGTTCCGGTGGCCACGGCCACCGATTGGCCGTCACGGGCATGGTTGATCGCCTCTGCCTGGTGGGTCCACAGGCTGTCGATACCGACCCGCTCCCAGATTGCGGGGGGAAGTGATCTAGCAAGCGTTCCGGTGCGGGCGGCTCGGGCCGAGAATCGTTCGACGTGGACCAGACGGCCATCGGCATCGAGTGCGTCGATCAGCGCGTCGATAGATTTGTCGAGCGAATCGTCGGAAGCTTCGTCGTGAATGCAGCCGGCCTGCGATACTTCATCGAAAGTCGATGCCATTGCGCGGCAACCCTACGTGTTGTCCCACTAGGTTGAACGGTCTGTGGCCGCTGATGTTGTGTTTCTGTCGTGAACTTCGGGATCGATGTCGATCGCCGCGCCGATGCCGTGGTGATAACCCCACTCGGCGATCTCGACATGGCCGCCACTCCTGCGTTTCGCCAAACGATTATCAAGGTGCTCGCCGATGGTGACGATCGAATCGTCGTGCGTCTGTCCTCGGTCGACTTCTGCGACTCGGCGGGCCTGGGCGCCCTGGTCGGGGCGTTGAAGCGGGTCCGCGCCCGTGGAGGCGACCTCGTGGTCTGTTCGCCGAGCGAATCGATGGCCAATCTTTTCGCCCTGTGCAGCCTGGATCGCGTGTTCACCCTGCACGCATCACCCGAGGCCGCAATCGCTGCCGTCGGCGCGGTGGCGCCATGACCAAACCGGCCGATGAGCACAGCACCGACGTCGTGCTCGAGATTCCCGCTCGCGCCGAGTATCTCGAGCTCGTTCGGTCGGTCGTTGCGGCGTCAGCCCACATCGACCCGGGGTTCGGCGACGATCGTATAAACGACCTCCGCATCGCGGTGTCCGAAGCTACGACCAACGCCATTCGGGCCCACGCGGCGATGGGTTCGGACAACCGCATCGTCGTGCGCTGCAATGTGAGTGCGGAACGGATCGAGGTCGAGGTCGAGGATCGCGGTCCGGGGTTCGATCCCGACACGGTCCCCGAGCTGCCCGACGCCGACGATCCGAGCCGGCTGTTCTGGGAGTCCGGGTTGGGCATCCCCCTCATGCAGCAGCTCACCGACGAAACCGAGTGGGAATCCCACACCGAGGGCACCATCGTGCGCCTCGTGGTGTACACCGCGTCGTTTCTGTCTTCCTGACGCACTCTCCGCTTCGTCGCTG
>CBESNZ010000041.1:0-13961 GCA_965531045.1 uncultured Acidimicrobiales bacterium | reverse complement strand
CGGTACACACATGATGATCGCGCTCCCCAATCCCGATGGGAGTTTCACCTGCACGCTCTTCTGGCCGCTGCAGGGCGAGGTCGGCTTTGGTGGGGTCGACACACCCGACGCCGTCGTGGCGCTGTTCAACGAGCAGTTTCCCGACGCGGTCGCGCTGATGCCCGACCTGGCTCAGGACTATCTGCAGAACCCGGTCGGCACGCTGGTCACCATCCGCTGCGCGCCGTGGTACCGCAGCGATACGACACTCATTCTCGGGGATGCAGCTCACGCGGTGGTTCCCTTCTATGGCCAAGGCGCGAACGCCGCCATGGAGGACTGCACGCTGCTGATGGACTCGCTCGCCCGGCACGGCGACGACTGGATCGCCGGGTTCGCCGACTTTGCCGACGCTCGCAAACCCCACGCCGATGCGTTGGCCGACTTGGCGCTGGCGAACTACGTCGAGATGCGTGATCATGTCGCGTCGCCCCGATTCCTGTTGTTGGTCCGGATCAAGCAGTGGCTTCACAAGGTCGCACCCAAAACCTTCACGCCGCTCTACACGATGGTCACCTTCACCAGAACGCCCTATGCCGATGCGATCGCTCGGGCCCGGCGACAAGACCGGTACCTGCAAATCGCCGCCTGGGTCGCGGCCCTCGTTGTCATCGCCCTCGTAGGTGTCCTAGCAATAGGCCTCGTAGGTGTCCTAGCAATAGGCCACGCGTTTGCCCTCGCAATAGGATTGTCATGACCGAACTCAACTATTCGACGTATCTCCAGATCGACGGGCTGCTTTCGCTGCAGGACCCCCACCTCGAGCCGGTCGAGCACGACGAGTCACTGTTCATCATCTTCCACCAGACATCCGAGTTGTGGTTCAAGATGTTGTTGCTCGAACTCGACCGCCTCACCCCGGCGCTCTCCGACGGTCAGGCCTTCACGGCAATCGGCGGTCTCACTCGAATCCGCCGAATCCTGCATTCACTGGTCGATCAGATGGACATTCTCGAGACGCTGACGCCGCTGGGGTTCAATGCTTTTCGCGACCGTCTCGATACCGCCTCGGGGTTCCAGTCGATGCAGTTTCGCGAAATCGAGTTCCTGTTCGGCCTCAAGCGTCCGAACGCGCTCGACGCGTATGCAGCCGACCTCCCCGGGCTCAGCGAGGCCCGGCGCCGCCTGGCCGAGCCATCGGTGGTCGACGCCCTGTACCGATTCGTCGCCCACCACGGAGGCGAGGTGCCGGTCGACCTCCTCGAGCGCGATGTCACCCAACCGGTCGAGGCTGACGAAACCTTCACCCAAACGCTGTTGCGGATGTATCGCAACGATGGCGAACTGCGCATCGTGTTCGAGTTGCTCACCGACCTCGACAGCCTGCTTCAGGAGTGGAGATACCGCCACCTCAAGGTCGTCGAGCGGACGATCGGACAAAAGCTCGGCACCGGCGGCAGCGCCGGCGTCGAATACCTCAAGCGCAGCCTCTTTCGACAGGCGTTTCCCGACCTGTGGGCGATGCGTCACGCCATGTAGGTCAGCGTTTGGTCTTCTTCGGCAATCCGGCCAGGTGGGCCGCGTCGTTGTAGCGGTGGAGTGTCCAGACCGAAAGCGGCTTGCCCGCGGGGTTCACCGACCGACCGAGTTCGGTGATCGAGGTATTGCGTGTCCAAAGGTCGAACGACGCCGTGAGCCCGAGACCGAGGAACGAACGGAACGCTGCGTCGATGACGCCGCCATGACAGCTCACCAACAACGTCTGGCCCGCAAACTCGGTCGTCAGATCATGCAGCGCCTTTGCGGCTCGGTGATGGAACTGCGCCATGCTTTCGGCGCCCGGAGCCATAGGTCGGTGCGGTTCGGCTCGCATGTCGAACGAACCGAACGTGTCCGTGAAGTGGGCGAACTTGATGCCATCAGCCTCACCCGGGCGGTGTTCGACCAACTCGGAGCTCGTCGAGATCGGCGGGTTCCCAACGGCAGGCGCGATGATCTGCGCGGTCTCGACCGCGCGGGGCATGGTGCTCGACCACAGGGCGTCTATCGACGGTTCGCTACCGGAGGCGAGTCGGTCACGCAGCGCTTCGGCTTGCTCGACGCCAAGCGGCGACAACCCGGTACAGGTATCTTCGCCCCCCATCACCTGATTGACGGTGGTCACCGATTCGCCGTGACGAACCAAGAGGAGGCGTGTGGTCTGCGGTGCGGTCACGCGTGACGGTCGGCCGCGCATTCCCCCGCCGGGGTGACCGTCATGAGCTCAGAACCGTCGTCGGTGACGACGAGGGTGTGCTCGAACTGGGCACTGCGGCTGCCGTCGAGCGTGACAGCGGTCCAGTCGTCATCCCACACGTACAAGTCGGGAGAGCCGAGCGTGAGCATGGGCTCGACCGTAAAGGACATACCGGGCTCGAAGACCCCGTCGGCCCGGCGTTCGTAGTAGTGCGGGATCTGAATCCCGCCGTGGAACTCGGTACCGATGCCGTGACCGATGAACTCGCGCACCACACCGAGGTTGTGTGCGTCGGCGTGCGACTCGATCGCCCTGCCGATGTCGTGCACAACGCTGCCGCTGCGAATACTGGCGATACCTGCGTACATCGCGACGCGCGTCTCGCGCACCATCGCAGCACTGGCTTCGTCGACCTCACCCACGAAGAAGGTGCAGTTGGTGTCGCCGTGCACGCCATCGAGGAAGATGGTGACGTCGACGTTGACGATGTCACCCTCGAGCAGCACCCTGGAATCGGGGATGCCATGGCAGATGACTTCGTTCACCGATACGCACGTGGACTTCGGGAACCCGCGATAGCCCAGCGGACTCGGATACCCACCACGTTTGATGGTCTCTTCGTGGACGACGGCGTCGATGGCATCGCTGGTGACGCCGGGGGCGACTGCGGCGCCGGCGGCCATCAGGATCTCCGCAGCAGCCGTGCCGGTGGTACGCATGCGAGCGATCTCGTCGGGGGTCCGCACCAGTGGTGAGGAAGGCGGTCCCGGCTCGCCGCCAGGCAACGATGTGTAGGGCGGCCGGGAAATCGAAGGCGGCACCTGACGGCCGAGGCCGACAAGACCGGGGCGTACCGGCGGTTCACTGGATCGTGCGAGCAGGGCGGTACCGCGTCGCTTCTTGCGCTTGGCCATACCGTCCAGGGTAGCGGGTCACCGGCGACGGGCGCCCGCCGTGGTCGGCGACAACTGCGAGTCGGTCAACTCATGAAGCGGGAAACGGATTCGATGACCGCGGCGGGTTTGTCGACGCCCTCGATCTCCATGGTGATCTTGACGATCGCCTGTACCCCGCCCGGTATCTCGGTGGCCTCGATGAGCTCACCGGAGGCTCGAACATTAGAGCCGACCACCACCGGGCTGAGGAACCGGACCTTGTTGACGCCGTAGTTGATCCCCATCGACACGTTCTGCACCTCGAGGATCTCCGGGAGGAACATGTTCGACAGCGACATCGTCAGGTAGCCGTGGGCGATCGGTGCGCCAAAGGGCCCGTCGGCCGCCGCCACCGGATCGACATGGATCCACTGATGATCGCCCGTGGCGTCGGCGAACAGGTTGATCCGGTCTTGGTCGATGACGAGCCAACTGCTGTGGCCGAGGTGTTGGCCCACAGCTTGGAGGAGCGCCGCCGGATTTTCGAAGGTCGTTGCCATGACTGCGACCGTACCTGGCCGAGGCTGGGGTCGTGAACCGGAGAACGCTGGCGAAATCAGACGACGGTGAGTTGTCGGGGCAACAGCTCGTCGAAGGCCGACGCGAGCATCGGTCGGTAGAAGAAGAATCCTTGTCCCTGGTCGCAACCGAGCGACCGCAGCACCTCGAGTTCCTCGGCGCCTTCGATCCCTTCTGCGACCGTTTTGGCACCGAGGCCCTTGGCGAGACCGATGATGGCCCGGGCCACTTCGAGATCTCGACTCTCCGCAGACGTGAGTCCGGAAACGAAGGACCGGTCGATCTTGAGCGTCTCGAATCGGTATTCGCGCAAGTAGCCGAGCGAGGAATAGCCGGTTCCGAAGTCATCGATGGCCAGACGCACGCCCTCCTCGCGAATACGGTCGAGTTGCTGTGCGACGGTGTTGGTTTCGTCGATCAATACCGACTCGGTGATCTCGACCACGAGTTGGGAAGGATCGATACCCGAGGTTCGAACGACCTCGACCAGCTTCTCGACCACGTCCGGCTCGCGTAGTTGCAGCACGGAGAAGTTGACGCTGAGGAAGAAGTCGTCCGCCACCCGGTCGCTCCACGCCATGAGTTGGGCGCAGGCGGTCTCCAGCACCCAGTCGCCGATGGGAACGATCAGGCCGGTTTCCTCAGCCAACGGGATGAACGTGCCCGGGCTGACGATGCCGCGCTCGGGATGCCGCCACCGAGCCAACGACTCGGCCCCGACGATAGCTCCGGTGTCGATGTCGACGATCGGCTGGTACACGAGGAAGAGCTGCTCTTCATCGATCGCGTGCACCAGGCTCTGCTTGAGATCGAGCCGCTCGACGACCTGCTCCGACATCTTCGGTTCAAAGACCTTCAGCGATCCACGGGCGTCGGTCTTGGCGTGGTAGAGCGCGGTGTCGGCCTGGCGGGTCAGTACGTCGCTGGTGTCGCTTCCCGAGGTGATCGCAACGCCGGCGGTGGCGCCGATGGATACTTCACTTCCCGCGATCTTGATGGGCGCCTTCACGATCTCGATGAGGCGTTTGGCCAGTCCCACCGCTTCGTGTTCGCCGTACACCCGGGACAAAACGATGCCGAAGTCGTCACCACCGAGCCGCGCCACCGTGTCGTTGACGCGGACCGTCTGCCGGAGTCGTGCTGCGACCTCGACCAGGACGAGGTCGCCCACATCGTGACCGAGACCATCGTTGATGGTCTTGAAATCGTCGAGGTCCAGATGCACCAAGGCCGTCATGTATTCGGCGGATGCGGCAGAGCGGATGGCGGACACGAGCTCGGACTGCATGCCGAAGCGATTCGGCAGGCCCGTCACCCGGTCGCTGGTCGCGGCCTGTCGGACTTCGGACTCGAGCTCACGCTTTTCGGAGATGTCACGAGCGTTGATCACGTAACCATTGACCTCGGGCGACTGGCTCTGGTCGGTTATCAGCACTTCGAGGACGCACATCCGGCCCGAAGCAGCCATCGCCCGGATCTCCTCGACACGAGAGGTCTGCGACCCGAGCTCTACCGCCTGCATCATCTTCATGTAGACGGGATGATCGGACGGGTAGATGAGTCCGAGGACATCTCGGTCCACGACGTCACCGGGTTCGTAGCCCAGGACCGTAGCGATGGCCGGACTGGCGTAGCTGATCAGACCATCGCGATCGACGACCAGAATGATGTCCGAGCTGTTCTGCACGAGGGATCGGAAGCGGCGCTCGGATCGGGCCAGCCGAGCGTCGGACCGCTTGCGTTCGGTGATGTCGTGAGCGGTGACGATGACGCCGTCGATGTCCTCGTTCTCGCGCTGATCTTGCGCGGTGAACTCGAAGACGAGTTCTTCGCCGTCACGGGTGAGAACGGCATATTCACGTTCAAACGACGTTCCGTCGGCTCTCGCTCTTCCCGTGATCGCCGTGACGTCGTCGTGGCTTCCTCCGAATACGGTGTGGATACATGACCCGACCGCATCCGCCGGATCGTCAAATCCCAATTTGGCGACCGATGGCGACGCGAACTTCACGTTGTCCTGGTCGTCGACGATCAAAATGATGTCGCTCGACGACTCGAGGACCGACTTGTACTGCACCTCTGTTCGTCGCGTTGCGACCTTCGCCGTGAGCTCCGCACTCATGATCGCCCCGGCAGCTTGTTGCAGCAACGCCGAGATGGTGCCCGCACGCTCGACATCGGGTTCACTCCCGAGGCCGAGCACCAAACCGACGTGGCCGTCCACATTGCCGCCCAGAATGAGGTAGTCGGCCAGCGGCAGACCCGGAAGCCGTAGTCCGCCTGTCGGCATGGCTTCGCCCGTTGGCTTGGACTCGAACCATGTCGCATCGAAGGGGTGTCGATCGAGGCGGGAAGATGCCCCATTGGGGGTTGCGAGCATCCACCCGGTGCCGATTCGTACCACAACACCTGCGACCCCTGATTCGCCGAGCACGCGCTGGGAGTTCAAGAGCAGCGACGCACAGACATCGGGGGGTGCGGGCGCGGCGATCATGAGTCCGGCGGCCTCCCGCAGTACCCGCTCGTTCGCCTCGGATGCCTCCTTGGCCCGGAAGAGACCGGCGAGCCGAAGCACGACGAGCACGGACACCGCTATCGAACCAACAAAATACACGGGAACGTCGACGCCACGGCCGGTCCAGAACATCCACGACAAGATCGCAGGAGACAACATCAAGATGAGCCCCAAAGTGACCAGTCGACGACCCGTCAGATTGGTTTCGGCCTGATCGATGGTCTCGGTGAGGCGGGCCATGTCGGGCCGCAGGACGCCGCTCACAAACCCGACGTAGCCAAACGGAATGATGGCGTCGAACCAGGGCTCGACTTCGTAGCCCGCGTTGACGAGGATCGCAAGCGTGTCGGTTGCGACGACGACAGCGATCGCAACCGAGAGGAGGTAGTACGTCAGGTTTCTCCGACCGGGTCCCATGGCGACCCGCATGATCGCCATGATCAGAAACGCCTGCAGCAGCGCGTAGACCGTGTTGAGCGACCGGTCGAGCGCCGCGATGTCGCCGTCTCGGACATAGTCGCCGAGATACACAGCCCAGCTCACGAACGCCACGGCGGCCGCGATCAGAGCGGCATCGACGTTGTTGCCCTGCGCGGTGCGCGGAAACCGCGCCCGGGAGAGCCTGATGAGCCCACCGATCAACAAGAGGTACGAGACGATCACCACACCATCGGCGGGCGAAGGGAACGGAAGGGTTTCGCCCACGCTGGCGCCATGGATATGGCGGACCACGACGCTCACGACCAAGCCGACCGAACCGGAATAGAACAGCCACCACGGTGCCTGCACGGATCCGCTGTTGCGTCTGATCGCCACGGGGCAAACGAGGATGCCGCCCACGATGACCAGACTGCGAAGGTCGGCGCCAAGCGATCCCGGGAGCACGGCCGCGACGACGCAGACCAGCGTTCCGGAGAAGAGCGCATAGCGCCAGGCCGTGGGGTTCACCTCCCCCCATCGACCAATCAGAACAGGTATTGAATGGATCCCCGAGTGGTATATCGATAGCACGCTGTGTAATGTCAACGTCCTTGCGTTGAGCTTCTCGGTGCGTTTCTTACAAACCTCAAACATAAAAGAATGCTCGAACACAAGACTGAATGACCGTCGGGGCGGAGAACCCAAGGACTTTCGCTATGCGCGACCTCGCGCCCCACATCCACAGGCAACGAATGGTCATCGAGGGAACTCGATCAGAGCTGATCACTCCCGACCTGATCGAGTGGTACCTCAATAGATTGGCCACCGTCCTCGGTATGGTGACGTTGCTGCCTGCCGTCACCCACCAAAGCGACCGCTTCGGTTGGGCCGGATGGACCCATTGGGAGACATCCGGCGCCCACTTCTACGCATGGGATGAAGACCCGGCGTTCTTCAGCGTCGACATCTACACGTGCAAAGCCTTCGACCCGGACGACGCGTTGGCCTTCACCAAGGACACCTTCACGCCGCTCGACCTCGTGGCCGGCGAGTTCTGAGACGTGGGGTTCTCCGCCCGATCGCTCGTCCTGTCGGAGAACCGGGCTGATCGTGCGTCCAAAAAGCTCGGGGCCTACATGCTTGGTCCGGACGACGAGTTCACGGGCCTGGCCCGTGCGGTCGAGGCCGACGTCTTCGGCGAAGTGTTCGGCGACGAAGAGGAAGTTCTTCGAGAGGAATACGGCCCGTACGAACCCGCCAGCTCATTCATCCTCGTTGTCGACCACGAGCATGGTGAAGCCGTCGGAGCGATGCGGATCATCCGTGACTCTCCGCGCGGCCTCAAAGCGATAGACGACTTTGCGACCTATCCCGCCTGGAACGTGAGCATCGCCGATATCGAGCGGTATCACGGTTTCCGATTCGATCCCGCCGTGACGAGTGAAGTCAGCACCATCGCGGTCCGAGCCTCGTATCGCAACTCGGCATCTGGCAGTCTCGCGTCGTTCGCGCTCTACCACGCGCTCTACCGAGACGCACTCATTCGCAATGAGCGGCGCTGGTTTGCGGTCCTCGACGATGTCGTGCTCGGCCTGCTCCACAGTCTCGGCACCCCGTTCGAAGCGGTATGCGGACTCCCCTCCACCCCCTACCTCGGGTCGGCCGCGACGACGCCGACGACGTGCGACATCGACGCGGTCAGACGGGGCATGCGCGACACCGACCGTCGCTTGATGACGATGATCCTCGATGGCGTCGACCTGCATGATGTCGTGTCGTTTCCGGACGTGGTCCTCGACTCTGTTGCGACGGTCAACGAATCCGTGATCGACCTTCGAGATTCGACCGAGCAGCCGTCCATCCCCACAGCACCGATCCAGCCCACAGCACCGAGCGAATAGCGCTGATGTGCCACCATCGGGGCCATGCCTTCGATGCGAACCGAACGTGACGGCCCACTGGGCTGGCTGATCATCGACAATCCCGAGCGACGAAATGCCATGTCCTACGACGCCTATGCCTCCGTTCCCGGAGCGGTCGCCGACTTGACGGCCGAGCCGGATCTGCGGGTTGTCATTCTGCGCGGCGCCGGTGAGCAGGCCTTTGGCGCCGGCTCCGACATTTCGGAGTTCACGGAACGTCGTCTGGGGGCAGCGTCCGAGGACTTCAACGCCGTCGAACACGACGCGGTCGAGGCAATCGCTGCGATTCCGGTTCCGGTACTCGCCATGATCCATGGCCCGTGCATGGGGGGCGGAGCAGCGCTGGCCATGGCTGCCGATCTTCGGTACGCCGCCGACGACGCGCAATTTGCGATCCCGCCGGCCAAACTCGGCGTGGGGTTCCCCCTCGACGCACTCGCACGACTGCGCGACACCCTTGGCCCTGCGGTGACGAAAGATTTACTCTTCACCGCCCGCGTGGTCGACGCCGACGAGGCTCTCAGACTCGGCATCTTCACCGCCGTACTCGGGAAGGCCGACCTGCAACGGTTCTGCGAAGACCAAGCGGCCCGCATCGCGCGACTGGCCCCACGCACGCTGGCGGCGATGAAACTCGGCCTCGACGGCCGCGACGAAGCGGTCGCTGCCACGGCGGCCTGCTACGACAGCGCCGACTTCCGCGAAGGAATCGCAGCGTTTCTCGAGAAGCGTCACCCCGAATTTCGCGGCGAATAGCCAACCCCATGGCCCCGGCACCGCTGCCCATCGACGACGTCATGCCGGCCGTGCTGGCCGCCCTCGCCGACGTTGGCCAGGCCGTGCTCCAAGCTCCCCCCGGCGCCGGAAAGACCACGAGGGTGCCGCTCGCGCTGCTCGACGCTCCTTGGCTCAACGGCCAACGAATCTTACTTCTGGAGCCGCGGCGGGTCGCCGCCCGGGCTGCGGCGGCGCGCTTGGCGGAGGGATTGCACTCAGTCGTCGGTGGCCTGGTCGGATATCGCATGCGCGATGCGACGAAAGTGAGCGCGGCGACCCGCATCGAGGTTGTCACCGAAGGAGTGCTCACCGCGATGCTCCAGTCCGACCCCTCCCTCGACGGTTTCGGCGTTGTGATCTTCGACGAGTTCCATGAGCGCAGTCTCCAAGCCGACCTCGGCTTGGCGTTCGCCCTCGAAGCGAAGACCGACCTTCGCCCCGACCTGCGTCTGCTGGTGATGTCGGCAACCCTCGACGGCGAACGGGTCGCCGATGCGCTGGGGGGAGCCCCGATCATCACCAGCGAAGGCCGTCAGTTTCCAGTGGAGACGCACTACCGGCCGGCGTTGTCGGCAACCAAGCTCGAGCCGCACATGGCCGAGGTCATCGCCGACGTGGCTCGGAAGAGCGACGGCGACATCTTGGCCTTCCTTCCCGGCGCAGGATGGATTCGTCGCACCGAGAGGCTGCTCGGTTCCTCGATGAGCAAGGACTCTCTGCCCAAGAACTCTTTGCCCAAGGAGATGGTCGTCACGCCGCTGTACGGACTTCTTTCGGGGGCGGAGCAAGACCGAGCGATCGCTCCCGACCCCAAGGGCCGCCGCAAAGTCATTTTGGCCACCGACATCGCCGAGACGAGTCTTACCATCGACGGCGTACGCGTTGTGGTCGACGGCGGACAGCGTCGGGCCCCGGTCTTTGACCCTCGCAGCGGTTTGACCCGACTGGAGACCATCCGAATATCGAAGGCATCGGCCGATCAGCGCCAGGGTCGAGCCGGACGCCAGGCTCCCGGTTCATGCCATCGGCTGTGGTCCAGGAGGGACCAGGAGATTCTCTCCCCCTTCGATCAACCCGAAATCATGTCCGCCGACCTCACCGGACTTCGCCTACAACTGGCTCGCTGGGGAGCCCGAGCCGACGACCTTGCGTGGCTCGACGCACCACCGGCGCCGGCTCTGGCCGAGGCAACCGAGCTGCTGGTGCGACTGGGTGCCCTCGGCGCGGCCGGTCACATCACCGCCCATGGCCGGGCCATAGCCGCCTTCGGCACCGAGCCTCGCCTCGCCCACATGCTCGTTCGGGCCAATGAGATGGGCCTTGGCGCCGTCGCATGCGACATCGCCGGGCTTTTGTCGAGTCGCGACCCACTGCAGACGCGCTCGGTCGATATGCGCGAGCGAATCGCGGCGATGCACGACGGCGCTGGTCGGTCGCTTCGCCACGGCGCGATGGAGGAGGCGAAACGGGCGGCCAAACGGTGGCGGCGCCAGCTCGGCATCCCCAGGCACGCGGGCGACCCTGACGACGCCGGCCTGGTCGTGTCGATGGCCTTCGGCGATCGAATCGGGCAGCAGCGAGGCGGCTCGAGCTCGTACCGATTGGCGTCAGGACGCGGCGCTGAGCTGCCCGCCGGCGACGCACTCACCGGGGAGCCGTTCCTTGCGGTCGCCGAGGTCGACGGGGACCCCCAGGGTGGCCGAATCTACTTGGCTGCGCCGCTCGACCTTTCCGACATCGAACGGGCTCATGACGACCACATCAAGCGAGAGCCCGTGGTGTTCTGGGATCCCAGGTCTCGCGACGTCGTGGCGGAGCATCAGACCCACCTCGGTGCTCTCGTCTTCAAACGCGAGCCGATGAGCAAACCGCCGGTCGAGCAACTCGGCGTCGCCTGGGCCCAGGCCGTCGCCGCGGAGGGTCTCGATCTGTTGCCGTTCAACGAGGAGATCGACCGATGGCGAGACCGCGTCGACCTTCTGCGCCGAACGCTCGTTGACGACTGGCCCGATCTCACCGACGCCCACTTGCTGGCCACGACCGACGCGTGGCTGGCGCCGCACCTCCTCAGGGTGCGGCGCCGGAAGGACTTGGCCCAGGTTGATCTGCGGCAGATCCTTGGTGCGCAGCTCGACTGGCAGCAGGGTCGTCTGCTCGACGAACTCGCCCCGACCCATCTCGCCGTCCCGAGCGGCAGCAACGTTCGCCTCGACTACGGCAGCGAGGGTGGCCCCGTTTTGGCGGTTCGTATCCAGGAGCTTTTCGGTCTGACCGAAACACCGACGGTCGTCAGTGGACGGGTCCGTGTCATCGTGCACCTCCTGTCGCCGGCGCAGCGACCGATGCAGGTCACCACCGACTTGGCGAACTTTTGGTCGGAGACCTACCCCCAGGTGAAGTCAGAGCTCATGGGCCGGTATCCGAAGCACTATTGGCCCGATGACCCACTGACTGCCATCGCCACCAACCGCACGAAGAAACGCCGGTAAGGACACCACACACCAGCC
Organism: uncultured Acidimicrobiales bacterium; assembly: GCA_965531045.1. Taxonomy (GTDB): domain Bacteria; phylum Actinomycetota; class Acidimicrobiia; order Acidimicrobiales; family SHLQ01; genus CBESNZ01. Next base: position 2,151 of record CBESNZ010000041.1, on the reverse strand, counting down.
GTGCTAATGGAAATGATCGACGGGTCCGTGACCGGGTCCGATGTTCCAGTCGGCCGAGCCGGCGATGGCCTTCGTCACGTATTCCTTCGCCACCCGGACCGCTGCGAGCAGGTCGGGCTCGCCTCGCGCGAGATTCGCAGCGATCGCTGCCGCCAACGTGCAGCCCGTACCGTGGTCGTTCGTCGTGTCGATGCGCGGCGTTGCCAATCGCGTGATCTGGTCGTCGTGCCAAACGATGTCGATGGCTTCGTCTGCTCGATCAGCGAGCGGTCGGCCGCCCTTGACAACGATGAGCTCGGCGCCGCAGTCGGCAAGCTTCCGAGCGGCTGCGATCATGTCGGCTTCGTTCTTTATCGTCAGGCCAGAGAGCAGGCTCGCTTCGGCGAGATTTGGCGTGAGGACCCGCGCTTTGGTCATCAAGGCTGCGTAGGCGTTGACGGTCTCGTCGCTCACGATCTGGGTTCCCGCAGCGCTCACCAACACCGGGTCGACCACGAGGTTTGCGATTCGGTCGGCGAACGACGACACCACGTCGACGGTGGCAGCCTCGAAGAGAAAACCGGTCTTGGTTGCGGCGATGTCGAAGCCATCCAACACCGCGTCGAGTTGCGCTCGCACCACGGTTGCCGGGATCACGTGCAGCTCTCGGATGCGCACGGTGTCCTGCGCCGTGACCGCCGTAACGACGCTCGTCCCATGTACGCCGTGGGCGGCGAACGTTCGCAGGTCGGCTTGTAGTCCTGCGCCTCCCCCGCTGTCGCTGCCGGCGATCGTGAGAGCCACCTTCGGCGTCTCAGCCATGACGGAACACCACGGAGTACGACGCAACGAGGGGTGCCTGCGGCGTGATGACCTGCGGTCGACGGTTGAACTCGTCCGGCGCACCCGACTGCGGTTCGACGCAGATGGCATGCTCGGGCTCGTCGTAGATCACCCAATGATCCAACGACGACGACAGCTCGACTTCCCCGAGACCGGGCCAACGCAGGATCGGGTTTGCTGCCAGCCCGACGAAACAGTTGTCCCACGGGCGCGGTGAGACGTCGACGAGCGCGCCGGTAGGGATGGCTTCGGCATCCACCGCGTACATCTTGGACGGCGCGACGAGCAGTTCGGCCTGTGCGCCGCCGATTGTGCGCCGGAACCAAGGGTGCCATCCCACCATCGCCGGCATCTTTTGCGCGGCGTGCACCGTCATCGTCACGGTGTAGCGGTCCTCCTCGATGTGGAACCGCTGCTCCACCCAACCGCCGAAGGGCCAGTCGGAACCCAGCTCAGTGCTGAGCGATCCGTCTTCTTGCCACTGCCACGCTCGCACGAACCCCGTGCCGTGAATCGCATGCGGCGGCATCCCGAGCGGCAGCTGGTACTCGACACCATCGAATCGGAACCGTCCAGCCCGAATTCGTCCGGCCCAGGGCACCATCGGGTACGCGCCGCCGGCCAGCGGGTCACCCGGCGGTTGCGTGTGCAGCAGGTTGTGGCCACCGAAACTCGCCGACACGATCCGACCGCCGTGGTCTTCGTCCACGACAATCGCGGTTCGGGCTGCGACGAACGCTCTCACGGCTTCGGGTTGAGCAGTGCCTGCACAACGCCGCCGATGTCGACATCGGCGCGATCTTTCTGCGCGGTGAGCCGGTCATAGACTTCGGCTGCTCCGATGAGCGCTCCATCCGGCAGGCCAGCGGCAGCGAAGCTGGACGCCAACTCGCGCATCTCGCCCGCAAATCGCCATGCCTTCGGCGCAACGAGGGCGGCCGAGAGTTCGCTGCGCTCTCTGACGCCGGGCTGAGACCGGTCCCACTCTGCGAGCAACGCGTCGGTCACGCCCTCGACCTCGGCAAAGGCCCGGATGTTCATCAACAGGGCGGTGCTGGCCTTGGTCCACGCGGCATACGCGACTTTCAGCGCAGATGCGGCACCGATCTCGTGACTGACCACACTCGCTTCGACCATGGACCCGGCAAAGGCGGCCAGAACCTCGTCGGCCCGGTCTCCGCTGAGGTACAGCCGAGTCGTTCCGGGTCGTCGTGCCGGCGGGCCGATGATCCCACCGTCGACGGCCGAGCCTCCAGCGCCGGTGATGATCTGGGCCACCTCGATCGCGGTCGCAGGCGCAACGGCGTTGGCGTCGATGTACAGACCCCG
>CBESNZ010000040.1:0-13979 GCA_965531045.1 uncultured Acidimicrobiales bacterium | reverse complement strand
CAATCCCTCGACCGCGCCGTCGGCCCACACCAGGTCGACGACCGGGGTGGACCCGCACAGCAGATCAGCCTTCGTGCCGATCGTGACCGTCGCGGTCGGAACATCGACCGCCACGGCGTAGCGAGGGTCGCCGCCGCCCGCGGTGCCGAGTCCTTTTCGCTGACCGATCGTGACCAGCTGCACGCCGGGAACCCGACCGACCTCGTTGCCTTCGGTGTCGACGACTCGCCCCGGCGTCAGCGGTATCCGGTTGGTGAGAAACGCCGAGCGGCCGCCACCGGTGGCCGTGATGAAGCAGACGTCCTGGCTGTCGGGCTTGTTGGCCGTCGCCATGCCGAGACGTTCGGCCTCGGCGCGTACCTGGGTCTTGGTCATGTGTCCGAGCGGCAGGTGCAGTCGTCGCAGCACCGCCTGGTCGAGCATGTACAACACGTAGGACTGATCCTTGGCCTGGTCGGCGCCCCGAGCCAGACGCAAACTGCCGTCGTCACGCGTCACCACGCGAGCGTGGTGGCCCGTGGCGATTGCGTCGAACCCCAACGCGTCGGCCCGACGCAAGAGCTTGTCGAACTTCACGTGGCGATTGCATTCGATGCAGGGATTGGGCGTCCGGCCGGCCGCGTGGTCTGCCACATACGGCTCGACCACGTGTTCGTCGAACGCGTCACCGAAGTTGAAGACGTGATGATCGATGCCGAGTTGATTCGCGACGTGGCGAGCGTCGTCGACGTCGGAGACCGAACAGCACCCCGAGTCGCTCTCGCCTCCCCACAACTTCATGGTGACGCCGACGACGTCGTAGCCCTGTTCGAGGAGCAGCGCAGCAGCCACCGACGAGTCGACGCCGCCGGACATCGCTACCAGAATCTGGTCGCTCATGACGGCTGATCTTTTATGACGGCTGCTCTTTTCATGAGGGCTGCTCTTTCATGAAGGGAAGGCACGAAGGCGTTCGACGGCGGGCGGAATGATCGCCAGAGCGCGATCGATATCGGCGTCGGTTGTGGCGACGCCGAGCGAGAGCCGGAGTGAACCCTTCGCCAGCTCGCGGTCCATGCCCATCGCCGCCAGCACGTGCGAGGGTTCTTGCGCTCCGCTGGAGCACGACGATGCCGCAGAGGCGTAGAGCTCGTCGCGCTCGAGCAGAAACAGCAACGCTTCCGACTCGATGCCGGCGAAACAAAGGTGACACGACCCGGGAATCTTCTTCGTTCGATCGGCCGACTCGATCACGTCGTCGACCGCGGCCAGAAGGCCATCGGCCAATCGATCACGCTGGGCCGCGATACGGGCATTGGTCTGCGACCGATCGGCAACCGTCGCGGCAACGGCCGCCGCCATCGCCACGATGCCGGGCACGTTCTGGGTGCCGGGGCGACGCTCGCGCTCTTGCCCGCCACCCAACAATTGGGCGGCCACCTTGACGTCGCCTTTGACCACAAGGGCGCCGACCCCGAGCGGTCCGCCGAACTTGTGCGCACTCATCGAAAGCAGCTGCGCATCGGCTGCCGCGTCGGCGAGGGGAAGCCACTGCACCGCTTGCACGACGTCACTGTGCAGCACCGCCCCTGGAGCGAGTTCTGCGATCGCGGCCGCGATCGGGGCGAGGTCGTTGATGACGCCCGACTCGTTGTTGACCAACATGGCCGAGACGATCGATACCGAAGTGCTCTGCTCGGCCTCGGCGAGTGCGGTGCGCAATTGATCGAGATCGACCGATCCGTCCGCCGTAACCCCCACGACCCGGCCGCCGGCGGCCTCGACGGGGCGCAGCACAGCGTGGTGTTCGGTAGCCGGGCACAGCGGTATGCCACCGCGTTCGGCCAGCACGCCGGTGATCGCAAGATTGTCGGCCTCGGTACCGCCACCGGTGAAAACCACGCCGCCGGGATCGGAGCCGCAGGCTTGGCCGATGACCTCGCGCGCATCGTCGAGCATCTGACGCGAGTGGCGGGCCAATCGATGCGCGCCCGACGGATTGCCGTGCTGGGCACCGAGCAGGTCGGTCATGACCGCGAGTGCTTCGGGCCGCATCGGCGTCGTCGCCGCGTGGTCGAGATAGGTGGCCTCCATAACATTCAGCCTACGGGTGGCAGGGGCTCGTCGAGCTACGGTGGACTGGTGCACTACTCCTCGCGGACCTACGGCGACAGTTTCGCCGACGTCTACGACACCTGGTACGCACACGTATCCGACGCCCAGGAGACCGTGACGGCAATCGCCGAACTGGCCAAAGGTGGCCTGGTGCTCGAACTCGGCGTCGGCTCGGGCCGCCTCGCCGCCCCCCTCGCCGCCCGGGGCGTGGGTGTCATTGGCATCGACGCTTCGCAACCGATGCTGGTGAAGCTTCCGCCGAACTGCGGCGTCCACCCCGTACTGGCCGACATGGCTGCGCTGCCACTGCGACCAGACGCCGGATTCGCCGTGATCTTTGTCGCCTTCAACACGCTGTTCAATCTGACGACGGCCGCCGAACAGCAGGCGTGCATCGCCCAGGCCGCGCAGCTGCTACACACCGGCGGTTCGCTGCTCATCGAAGCGTTTGTTCCGGGTTTCGAGGACTCCCTCGGTCCGGACAAGATCGTGGGGCCGGCCAACGTCGCGAGCGAAACCCCGGTGATGACGTCGAGCACCGTCGATCCCGACGCGCAGTTGATCATCGGCGAGCACCTCGAGTACAAGGACGAGCTTCTGGTCCGTCGGCGGCCCTGGCAGCTCCGCTACGCGACTCCGAAACAGCTCGATGAGATGGCGCGCCACGCAGGCCTCACGCTCGCCGATCGGCATGCCGACTGGATCGGCTCGCCGTTCGACGATCGGTCCGACAATCATGTCAGCCGCTACACCCCGGCATCTGGTTCCGAGATTTGAAGAAGCGCCGAGATTTGAAAAGGCACAAGGCACTCGTCGAAGCTTCGAAGCCATGAACGCCCTCCCGACGACAGACATGACCAATCAGCGCATCGTTGTCACCGGCGGCGCGTCCGGGATCGGCCTTGCCACGGTCGCACTCCTGTCTGCAGCCGGTGCCCGCGTCGCGGTGATCGACATCGCCGCCGACGCGTCCGACCGCACCTCGGTTCCGTGTTTCCAAGCCGACCTCGGCGACACCGCGGCATGGGCCGCCGCGATCGATTCGTGCGCGGTCGAACTCGGCGGCCTGGATGGGTTGGTCAACAACGCCGGCGGTTTCGTCGGGCACCCATCCCCGCTGGCCGACGTCGATCTCGATGCCTTCAGCCAGACCCTGGCACTCAATGGCACCGGAACCCTCGCCGCAACCCAGGCCGCAGTGGCACACATCGACGGCGCCGGGGCCATCGTCAACGTTGCGTCGCTCCAGGGCACCAACGCTTCGCCAGCGATCTATCAGTACGGCGCCTCCAAAGCCGCGGTGATTCACCTCACGAAATCGTTGGCGCTCGAACTGGCTCCGCGACACATCCGGGTCAACGCCGTTGCGCCTGCCTTGACGCTGACGCCGGCCGCGCAGCGCGGCCTGTCGCCGGAGCGAACCAAGGCCAGCATCGACGCCATCCCGCTGGGATATGCCGGCGAGCCCGAGGACATCGGCAGCGTGATCGTGTTCCTTCTGTCCGATGCGGCGCGTTTCGTCACCGGCCAGTGCATCGTGGCCGACGGCGGCCTCAGCCTCACGACGGCCCGCCCCCACCGGGGCCAGATCGCCTGAGGCAAAATCGTTTCGGGGACTAGCCGAGCAGCGGGTTGCTCCATGTGGTCGCAGCCCACAAGGATGCCGCACAGCTGAACACGGATACCGCCACCGCAAGCCCCCGTCTCGCCCACAGGTTGGCAATGACCTGGCGGCCGTCGGTCAGAATCCAACCGACGGCAAGACCGCCGACAAAGCCGCCGGCATGGCCGCCCCACGCCACATTGGGGAGCGTGAACGACAGCACGGTGTTGATGATGAGTAGGCCGGCGATGCCGCTGTTGGCGAAGCTGACGCCGCGGCTACGGCTCAACATCAGCCAGGCGCCCATCAAGCCGTAGACCGCACCCGACGCACCGACGGTGAACGCCCGCGGTTCGACGATCAGCGCTCCCAACGAACCGGCCGTGAGCCCGGCGAGGTACAGCAGTGCGAAGTCGACATTGCCGAACACCTTCTCGAGCTGCTGGCCGAGCATGTACAGCAGGTACATGTTGAACCCGATGTGCAGGACATCGGCGTGGAGGAAGCCGCTGGTGAAGATCCTCCACCACTCGTTGTTGACATCGATGTCCGGGCCGAACAGCCCGAGATTTCGGGCAAGAGCGTTGTCGCCAATGCGCGTGCCGCTCCCGCGCGTGATGACGAACATGAGCGCGTTGACCGCGATCAGACCCACGGTGACGATCGGCTGTGCACCCATGTTGCGGGCGGTGACGACCTGCTGTCCGTGTTGCTTGAGGCACTCGGGGCAGTGAAATCCAACCGATGCCTGGGTCATGCACGAAGGACAGATCGGTCGGTCACAGCGTTGACAGGACACCCCCGCCTTCCGGTCGGGATGGCGGTAACAGGTGGTGTCGCTCACGGATCGATCGTACCGGCGAGAATACGGCTACAGGGTGACAGCCGTGCCGTCGTTCGTCGCGCTGCCTGCGCAGTCGCCGTGCTGTCCGGTCTCCGAGCACGCCGTCGCCTCGGTGACGAGTTGCTCGACGGCGGTGACCGCTTCGACGCGGTCCATGAGGATCCGCTGCACGCCGTCCTTCAGAGGCAGCGTCGAGCCGGTGCAACCGACACAGGCGCCGCGGAGTTCGACGGTGACAACACCGGTTTGTTCATCGACGCTGTGCAGCGTGATGTCACCGTTGTCGGCCTGAATCGCCGGTCGAATGACCTCGATGACCTTTGCCACCTCTGCGTACACCGTTCCATTGTGGACCGCTCGGGTGCCCTATCCAACATCGCCGAGTCCTATTCAGCACCGCCCTTGTAACCTGCGGAGGTGGACGTGCTTGCACATCAGGGCGGTTGGGACGAGATTCTCTTGGTCGCCGCACCCGTCGCCCTCCTGTTCGTCATGTTGGTGGTCGCCAACCGACGCGCCAAGGCCCTGCAGGAACAACGAGAAGCAGCGGACGACAGCGCTGCGGACGACAGCTCTGCGGAAGACACTGAGGAAGCCACTCCTTAGGCCAGCATCACCCGTTCGATATTGGCGCCGACCCCGCTGAGCTTGGCGACGATGTCGTCGTACCCGCGGTCGATGTGTTCGGCGTCGGTGATGACGGTCTCGCCGTCGGCGGCGAGCGCCGCGACAACCAAGGCAGCACCCGCGCGGATGTCGTGGGCGCGCACCGGCGCCCCCGAGAGACGCTCGACGCCACGAACGACCGCATGGTGGCCATCGGTGCGAATATCGGCGCCCATGCGCTTGAGTTCATCGACGTACTTGAACCGACCGGTGAAGAGGTTCTCGGTGACGATGCCGACCCCGTCAGCCAGACACAACGACGCCACGAGGAACGGTTTGTAGTCGGTCGCCAGGCCCGGGTAGGGCAACGTCGAGACGTCGGCCGATTTGAGGCGTTTTCCGGCGAAAGCCCAGAGGCCATCGCTGTCGGGGGAAATACGCATACCCATGTCGCCAAATTTCTGCACGAGCATGTCCATGTGATCCGGCCGCGCTCCGGCGAGCGTCAGCTCGCCACCGGCAATCCCGAGCGCCGACAGGTAGGTGGCGGCCTCTATGCGATCGGGCACGGTGGTGTGGTCGACCGCCATCAGCTCGTCGGTGCCCTGAACCGTAATCGTGGGTGTCCCGGCGCCGCTGATCTTGGCGCCCATTCGACCGAGGAACGCGGCGAGATCTGCGATCTCCGGCTCGCGAGCGGCGTTGTCGATGACGGTGGTGCCCTTGGCCCGCACCGAAGCCATGAGGATGTTCTCGGTAGCCCCGACGCTCGGAAACTCGAGCAGGACGGTTGTACCGGTCAGGTATTCGGCCCTCGCCTGGATGTACCCGTGCGACGACTCGAAGGTCGCGCCCAGTGCTTCGAGCCCGCGAAGGTGCATGTCGATCGGACGGGGACCAAAATCGTCGCCGCCGGGCATGGCTACCTGGGCTTCACCACAACGGGCCAACAACGGACCGAGCACCACGATCGAGGCCCGAAACTGCTCGACGATCTCATAGGGGGCAATAGGGCTCAGCTGGGCGGGGACATCGATGGTCAACACGCCGTCGGTGTGGTCGACCGAACAGCCGATGGTCTCGAGCAGCTGGGCCATCAGGCCGACATCGGTGATGTTGGGGGCATTTCGAATCGTGAAGGTGCCTTCGGCCAACAATGAGGCGGCCATCAGCTTCAAGACCGAGTTCTTGGCGCCGCTGATCGCAATGGTGCCCTCGAGGGGCGGCGAGGCGCGCACGACGAGTGCTGGGCGGGGGTCGGCCATGGCGTCAGTATGCTCCGCCCCAGCATGTCCGCGTCGCACCCTCCGAGATTTGCCCCATGGCGGTAACCCGACGCACCAAGGTGGTCGACGCAGCCGAGCTTCGGTTCATCCTGACCCCGCGTGACGACATCGTCGGCGAGGTCGCCGTCGTGGCCGACGCGCACCGGGCCGAATTCGTGCAGGACGAAGGCGCCTTCCGCCACTATCGCCGCACGGTCGAGGTGCACGATGCCGATTCCTCGGCGACGGAAACCACGATTTCCGAAATAATAGAATGGCAGCTCAACCTGCCCATCTGGTGGGTTCCCTACTGGATCCCCACCTGGTACGCCCTGACCCATCGTTCACGGACCGCGGGGAAGCAGCCGTGGTGGGCACCGCCGAGTCGCATCGATCAACGAACAGCCAATGTCATCGGACTTTTGGCAACCCTCGCCATCTTCAGTGGTTACCTCGGTTCGATCCTGTCGCAGACCATCACGTTCATCACCGAGGAGTTCGGCAACTCCAAGTCCGACCAGAGCGCCGCGCTCGCCATTGTCCGAGTCGGCATACCAATCGCCCTGGGCCTGCTCGCCTTGGCCGACCGCATCGGCCGCAGACTCCTCCTCTTGGGGTGCGGCGTTGCGGCGAGTCTGGTCACGGCCACGGCGGTGGCCTCGCCGAACCTCGTCGCGCTCACCGCCAGCCAATCGGTCGCACGGGCCATCACGACCGCGCTGGCCCTGCTCATCGGCATCGTGGCCGCGGAGGAACTCCCGGCCGGATCCCGGGCCTATGGCGCAAGCGTGTTGGCCATGGCCGCGGCCTTCGGGAGCGGGGTCACGGTCTGGCTCCTTCCACTGACCGACATCAATGCGTCGCTTTGGCGAGTCATCTACCTCGTCCCGCTGGCGTTCATACCGGTCATCATCTGGATCATTCGCCAACTCCCGGAGTCGAAGCGCTTCTTGCAGAACGAGAACCGACCGCGCGAGGCGTTCTCCAGTAGCCGCGGCCGACTCGTACTTCTCGCGGTGTCGGCGTTCCTCTTTCTGTTCTTCGCCGCACCGGGATCGCAGCTCCAGAACGAGTACCTCCGCAGCGAACGCGGGTTCAGCGGGGCCGACATCACGCTGTTCACCATCGTCACCGCCACGCCGGCAGGCCTGGGGGTCTTCTTCGGCGGACGACTTGCCGACCTTCGTGGTCGGCGCATCGTCGGCGTCGTCGGGATTCTCGGCGGGGCGGTCTTCGGCGTCATCGCCTACAACACCTCCGCCGAGCTGTTGTGGCTGGCGACGTCGCTCAGCGTCATCATCGGCGGCCTCACCGTCCCCGCGTTGGGCGTATATCTGCCCGAGCTGTTCTCCACCCGCGACCGCGGCACCGCCAATGGGATCATCACGATCTTCGGTGTCCTCGGCTCCGCCTCTGGGCTACTGCTCGTCGGCTGGCTGGCCGACGACGGCCAGTGGGGTTCATACGGGCCGGCTTTTGCTGCCGCCGCTGTCGCTCCGCTCCTGTACGCCGCGCTCGTCTGGTTCAAGTTTCCCGAGACCGCCCAACGCGAGCTCGAGGACATCAACCCGTCGGACGCGCAGCAGCCGACCCTCGACTAGGCCGCTCTCGGATAGATGCGGTGTGGGCACTACGGTGAAGATATGCGTGCGCTGAAGCTGACCCTGTGCCTCATGGTGCTCGGCGCCGCGTGCACGGCGGCGCCGCGACCGGAGTTGGTCGACCCATTCGGCGACGCAGGGAAATCGGCCGACGGCCCCACGCTCACCACCGCGCCGGCCCTGGAAACAACGCTCCAAGCCACCGCCGTCACGTCGATCGTCGCGTCGGCCGTGGTCGAGACCGTCGAGGTCTTCACCGAGCCGGATGAGTCGGCCGAACGCATCCACGAACTCGACAACCCGATCCCCAGCGGCGGGCCGCTGGTGTTTCTTGTCGAGGAGAGCACGACCGACTGGCTTCACGTGTTGCTGCCATTGCGTCCGAACGGGTCCCTGGGCTGGATACGGGCGACCGATGTCGAGCTCACCTCCCATCGTTATCGCATCGAGGTGAGCCTGTCGGACTTCGATCTCAAGGTGTTCAACGGCGACCAACTCGCCTTTCAGACCGCTGTCGCCGTCGCCGCCGAAAACGCGCCCACGCCTGGCGGCCAGTACTACATCACCGAGTTACTCGCCCCCGAGGTGCCAGATACGATCTATGGCGATTTTGCCTATGGGTTGTCGGGCTTCTCCGAGACCTTCGAGACCTTCGGCGGAGGCCCCGGCCAACTCGGCATCCACGGCACCAACGATCCCGACCGCATCGGGTCCGGCGTCAGCTCCGGATGTGTTCGCCTGGCCAACGGCGACATCGCCGCCCTCGTCGGCTTCCTGCCGCTTGGAACGCCCGTTGCCGTTATCGGCTAGCGAGCTCCCAGGAACTCCCCCACGACGCGGCAGATCTCGGCATCGTGTTCCTTCGGGTTGTGACGACCGCCCTCGAGCCACACATGGGTGACCGGACCAGGGATGTGCGAGGTGGCTCGTTCCAGCTCGTCCGGTGTTGCAAAAGGGTCGCGGTCGCCGGATACGAAAAGGCACGGCACCGTGATGTCGGGAAAATGCTCCGTCCGGAGGTTGTCGGGTTTTCCGGGAGGATGCAACGGATAGCTCAGGAGCACCAATGCGGCAGCCGGTTGCCCGGCGGCGACAGCCATCGAACACATGCGGCCGCCGAAAGATCGCCCACCGATGGCCACGTGCCCTGGGTCGGAGCCCGCTCGGTCCGCCACCGTGGCGATGCCCCCGGCGATGGCCGCTTGGCAATTCTTCTGCGATCGAGCCCGCAGATCCATACGTTCAACGGGGAATGGCGCGAGCGCTTGTTCGAGCGCCACCAACGTCTGGTGGTCACGATCGCTGCCGGCGCCGGGGGTGATGAGCAACCCAGCAGCCCGCATTTCGGCAGTACCCATTTCGGCAGTACGCATTTCGGCAGTACGCATTTCGGCAGTACGGTCGGGTTGTCGAGGGCGGGCCACGGCGTCGAACCATACGGTGCGACGCCGTTGGACGAGAAACTACGTCAAAAGAATTCGGCGGGCTTCGGAGAGCTCCGCGATCCGTTGGGCCGCGTCCTCTGACACCGCGCCGTGGTCGGGATGTGCGTCGCGCAACATTCGACGGAACTGGCGGACGACCACCGACTTGCCCGGCGGCTCCTCCCCGGCCTTGTACGAGTCCTCGAGACCGAGCTTGTCGAGCGCCCAACGAACCGGATCGGCTTCGGAGCCCAAGGCCAGCATGCCTGCGCTGGAGCCCGAGAGGTACGCCACGAGGGCCGGCCCGACCGAGCCGTGCCAACGCAACCCTCGCCGAACGGTCTCGAGGACGATGGCGCGGTTCGCCGGCTCCACGTCGCGTGCTGCGTAGATGGCTCCGAGCACATGCTGTTCGGGGGCTCCGCGCTCGACGTCGAACTGGAAGGTGACGCCTGATTCGGGCAATCGACACAACCGATGACAGCTGGTGTCGAGACCGACCCGATCCTCCTGGAGACGATGCCGAAGTCTGGGCTGGGCCACACGGACACCCGACTCGATCTCGCGAGTCAGCGAAAAGAGGTCGCCGTGCAGGTCCGGGTCGATGTCCGGGATGAATCGTGCGACGACACCGCCGAGCAGCAGTCCGCCGAAGCCGGGTGCGGGGTCGCAAGGGAGTCGGCTCGTTCCCAGAGCGATTCGCCGAGTCGGCGCCATGAATCGAGAGTGAAACACCTCGAGATCGGCGAGAATCATCGCTGCAGGATAACGCCTTTGCCGGCCTTACCTGGAGTCGAATGGCGCCTCAGACCAGTTGGTGCAGTGCGGTCTTGATCGCCGCTGCGGTCTGGGTTGCCTCATCGTCGTCGAGATCGGCGACTTCACCTTCATACATCTCGCGCAGCGCCGAAACGTTGGCAACGATGGGCTTCCACGCTGCTCGATCGAGGCCGAATGGCGTTCGGAGCCGTTCGATCGTGTCGACGTCGTCCATGAACGCAATAATCGCGAAGTTGTCGAGCGGGTTCCGGGCCAGCTTCTGGCACGCCACGAAGACCCGGGTGAGCAACTCGTTGGTTTCGAGGCCTTCCAGCTCGATCGCGTCCTCGTCGATCTCGTCGTCCTTGACGCCCGAGGTCATGTCGTCGACGATTGCGTCGATCTCCTCTTCGTCTTCTTCGTGGGTGACGAGGTCACCCTCTTTGTTGAACTCGTGCGGGATACCGCGCATGCCGAGCCGGCTCGAAAGATCGGATTGCATATCGGCCATCCAACCCTCCATCTCGTACACCACATGTTCGAGATCGGCGTCGAGGGTCGGCAGCATCGAGCGCTCGACCTCCTCGATCAATGCGTCGATCTGCTCCTCGTCCTGCTCGAGGACGATCAGCGATGCGCCTTGCCAGGCGTGCACCAAATTCGCGCTGGTCAGCATTCCCTCGATGCTGCGACGGGCCTCGAACGACCAGGGGTGGAGCTCGTAGGCAACCTGCGGGTCCGCCGTCGTACCGACATCCTCGACGGACAGGGGCTCCTCATCGACCAACTCGACAGCGCACTCCGGGCACGTACCCGTGCCGAGCTCGTACTTGTTGCCGCATTGAAAACACCATTGATTGTCTGTTTCGCTGCTCACGGGCGAAGCCTACGCCTGAATCCGAAACTGTGAACGCACTAGGCCAAATGGCCGTCTCGTGCGATGCGTTTCCGTTCGGTACGCTTGGGTTCGATGAGTGACAACACTGCCCAGCAACCCGATCGCAACCTCGCTCTCGAGCTCGTACGGGTCACCGAAGCCGCGGCCATGGCCGCATCACGCTGGATGGGACGAGGTGACAAGGAAGGCGCTGATGGCGCCGCTGTCGACGCGATGCGCCAGGTGCTCGCAACCATCTCGATGGACGGGCTCGTCATCATTGGCGAGGGCGAAAAAGACGAAGCCCCGATGCTCTACAACGGCGAAAGAATCGGTGACGGGCAGCCACCCCAAACCGACATAGCGGTCGACCCGATCGATGGCACCACCCTCACTGCCCTGGGCCGCGGTGGCGCCATTGCGGTGATCGCCGTGTCCGAGCGAGGGTCGATGTTCGACCCCGGTCCGTGCGTGTACATGGAAAAGATCGCCGCTGGTCCCGACGGCGTCGGTGTCATCGACATCAACCAGACGCCGGCACAGAACCTCGCGGCGCTGGCAGAAGCGAAGCGCAAACAGGTCCGCGACCTCACCGCCGTCATCCTCGATCGCGATCGCCACGCCGATCTGATTCGAGCCGTACGCCAAACGGGCGCCCGGGTTCGTCTCATTCCCGACGGTGACGTCGCGGGGGCCATCTCCACCGCCTACGCCGACTCGGGCGCCGACATTCTCTTCGGCATCGGCGGAACGCCGGAGGGCGTCATCTCCGCCGCAGCGCTGAAGGCGATGGGCGGCGAGCAACAAGGCAAGCTGTGGCCGCGCAACGAAACCGAGCGCAGCAGCGCACTCGAACTCGGCTACGACCTCGACGAAGTTCTCACGCTCGACCGCATGGTGGCGTCGGACAACTGCTTCTTTGCGGCAACCGGCATCACCGACGGCGACCTGATGAAGGGCGTGCGTTACGACTCGTCGGGCTGTCACACCCAATCGCTGGTGATGCGGTCGAAGTCGGGCACCGTTCGTCTCGTGAATGCCCACCATCGCCTCGAAAAGATCGCCGAGTTCTCCTCGGTTCCCTACTAACTGTCTCCACCGCAGCCGGTTGGGCGACGATCTGCTGCGTGGCGTTGTGTGTCCTGGCGCCCGCGTCGGCGCCGGCGGTCTCCAGCGCGGTCCTAGGATGTCCCGGTGAGTTCTGAGCTGGCAGACGCACTCTCCAAAGACGGCCGGTATCTGGCCGAGCACTATGGCGTGTACGGCATTTTGCCGATGGTGTTTCGCGACGCTCCGGTCGCGCTTTTGATGGCGGGACGGGCCGGAAGCAGCTTCGCGGTGAAGTGGTACCTCCATCACAACCCGGTCGCCTCCGACTTTGTCTGGGCCCATCGCATCCGCGTCGACACGGTGTACCCGTCTGCGTGGCATCGGCAACGCGTTCGCGACGTCATCGAAGGCGAGTCGATTTCCGTTGTTCGATTCACTCGCGATCCGTACCACCGCAGCGTCAGCGCGTACCTCCATTCGCTTCGCCAACCCCGGCCGCGTCAGGCGATTGTCGACCAACTCGGCATTGGACTCGACGCTCCGTATTCGTTCGCCGACTACCTTCTCGCGCTCGAAGCGCTCGTACCCACCGCAGCCTGCGATGAACACGCCTTCCCCCAACGCGCGCTGCTCGACACCATCCAGCCGATCGACCACGTCTATCGGGTCGAGGATGGCGCTGACCGACTGCGCGAGATCGAGGTGGCGCTCGACCTTCCACCGACCGCCGATGACGACTACCGGGCCCTGCGCCGCACCAATCACGATGCCGACTACTTGGTAAGCACAACGTTCATGGGGCGCACTCCCCTCGCGCCGGGGCGAGATGCGCAACGGCAAGTCCAGCGATCGCACACGTTCTATGACGACGAACTCGTCCGGCAGGTAGATCTCCTCTACGCGGAAGACTTCGACCGGTTCGACTACCCTCGACGATCAGCCGGACAAGCCGGCACATAGCCGAGCGGAGCAGTGTTGAGCCCTAGGAAACCGGACCCATCGAGCTACCGCGTCAAGCCGAACGCCAAGGTCGACCTGAACGACTGGGATCCACACGACAAGGACGGCTGGGATCGCGACGAGGCCGAGGCCAAAACCGCCGAACTGAACAGCGAACTCGAACGTCTGCAGGAGGTCCTCTATGCGGAGGGCAAACATCGGCTCCTGGTGGTCCTGCAAGCGACCGACACCGGCGGCAAGGACGGCACGATCCGAGCGGTGTTCGAGCATGTGAATCCGCAGGGGGTCAAGGTTGCATCGTTCAAACGGCCGACCGAGAAGGAACTGGCTCACGACTACCTGTGGCGGGTACACAAGCACGTGCCCGGCGACGGCGAGATCGTCATCTTCAACCGATCACATTACGAAGACGTGCTGGTCGTACGGGTCCACAACTACGTGGACCGGGAGCGCTGGGAAAAGCGTTACGACCACATCAACAACTTCGAGGCGATGCTCGCCGACGAGGGCACAACCATCGTCAAGATCTATCTCCACATCTCCAAGGAGGAGCAGGCTGAACGGTTGCAGTCGCGCCTCGATACGCCGGAGAAGAACTGGAAGTTCGACGTCGGCGATCTCGCCGAGCGCGAGCATTGGGATGACTACCAGGAAGCCTTCGGCGAGATGCTCGAGCGGACCAGCACGAAGGACGCACCCTGGTATGTCGTGCCGGCCAACCGCAAGTGGTATCGCAACATGGTGATCAGCCAGATCTTGGTGGACACGCTGCAGTCACTCGACCCGCAGTTCCCCCCGGCCGATGACGGCCTCGCCGACGTCGTCATCAAATAGGTCCCGCCCCCGACCTGATCGTTTTGGGCGCGGTTAGGCCCCGTTGGACGGTGCCCAACGCG